>JBHIEA010000126.1:0-5476 GCA_046760365.1 bacterium | reverse complement strand
GTTTTTATTGGTACCTCTTTTTCATCATCAGCCCTTTTTTACAAACCTTTCTGCCAGCAGAAATCTTGATGATCGTAAAAAACCCTCATTTATTTTGGTGTTATTGTAACACCACTATTTGAAGATTTTATGAAGAAGATATGAAGATTTGATGAAGGAATGAGGTGCGTACAGAGGGCTAGTTATGATGCCAGGGGAAAAAGAATAGTTAGCTTTGTTCCCTTGCCTAACTGGCTTTCTATATTGATTTTTCCTCCCAGGGCTTCTACCAGCTCTTTAGCGATGGAAAGACCAACTCCCATGCCCTGAAAGGATATCCTATTTCCCTTGGCCCGATAAAACCTCTCAAAAACAAAGGGAAGATCCTCCTTGGGTATCCCGGGCCCATTATCCTCTACCGACAGAAGAGCTTTCCCCGAGGAGAGGGCCAGGGTCAGAGTCACTCTCCCCTTTTCCGCTGAATATTTACAGGCATTAGAAAGGAGATTGTGAATTACCGTTTTTACGGCATTATCATCTATTTTTACCATTACCGGATGAGAGGGCAGAAATCTTCCCATAAGGATATCCTTCTTTTTGAACATTGGGTGATCACGCTCTGCCACCTCCTCTACTACCTGTCTGAGATCCCTTTTTCTTAATTTTAGTCTAAGAGCCAATCCTTCTGCGGCAGAGGCTTTCTGTAAAGCATCGGTAAAATGAGTTAACCGCTGCAGTTCCTCCTCCAAAGAAGTTAAGTTTTTTTCGTTAGGCTTAAGCAGACCGTCCCTAAAGGATTCCAGGTAGGCACGCATGGTGGTTAAAGGAGTCCTTATCTCATGAGCAATTTCAGTAGTTAACTTTTTTCTCAGATGGTCTAACCTTTCCAGCCTCTGAGCCATCCAATTAAAGGTATCTCCTAGAATTCCTAGCTCGTCCTGGGAACTCAGGCCGACGCGCGCAGACAAATCCCCTTCCCCTAACCTTTTGGCCGCCTGGCCCAGTAGGTTTAAAGGACGAGTTATCCGTTGGGAGAAAACCACGCTCAAAGCTAAGGCTAAGGCGCTAGCAATTAAGGCGGAGAACAAAATGGAGAAATTAATGGTCCTACGAAAGAGAATGTCTTGCGGACTCCAGACACCTTCTCTTTGCCAAGAAGTTATAAATACCCGACCCACCGGCTGAGAGCCTTCGGTGAGTGGATATTCCCTGGTTTTATCCTGTAAAAGATTTCTTCCATCACCCTGAGGTTTTGGTCTTCCCATCATCCCCATATGCATGGGGACTCGTCCCATCATGCTCGGTCCCATCATCCCCTGATGAAATTTACCCGAATCAAATATCTCCCTGCCTGAATTATCCTCCACTCTAACAACTTTGTCTCCCATCATGGCTATCATTGTCATTGACATCTCTAAGGAACGAAGTTCCTCCCAACCCCCCTGAGATTTGTACGCGGAAGAGAGAATGTCCACAATTCGCCGATTTTCTCCTTCGATATTTTCCTCGAGGTAGGCCTTAAATCTTCGATTAAGTGAATAATTGACCAGAAATCCTGCCAGGACCATGGCTCCCAGAGAGATGAGTAGGGAAAAAAGAACCATCTTGGTTTTCAAGCTAAGTCCCATTTTCTCCTCCCAATTTATATCCAAATCCCCGCACCGTTTTGATATACAGAGGATTATCGGGATCCGGCTCTATTTTCTTACGTAAATTTTTAATGTGGGCATCTATGGTTCTATCATAAATCTCATAGGAAGAATCCCTGATTGCCTCGATCAACTCATCTCTAGTAAACACCCGTTGGGGATATTTAGCCATACACAAGAGAAGATTGTATTCACTGGGAGTGAGATCGATCTGCTTGCCCTCACTTTTTACCAGGTGCCGATCTATTTCGATACTTAGCTTCCCGATGTGGACAATATCCCCGAAGGGACGTTTCTTATCCTTAGTCCTCCTAAGAATAGCCCCTACTCTAGCCACCAACTCCCGAGGACTGAAGGGCTTAATTAAATAATCGTCTGCTCCTAAGCTGAATCCTTTTATCTTGTCCTCCTCCCTGCTTTTGGCAGTGAGCATTAATATGGGAACGGACGACTTACCCCGAAGGATTTGGCAAACCTCTTCTCCTTCTTTATCCGGTAGCATTAAATCCAGAATTATTAAATCAGGAGAAAAGGTTTCTGCCTGCTCAAGACCACTGGTGCCATCAAGGGCTATACTTACTTGGTATCCGGTGCTGTTAAGATATGTTCTTACAATTTCTGCTATTTTCTTCTCATCCTCAATAACCAAGATCTTGGCCTTGGCCATTCAGACCGTCCTTTAATTATATTCCCAGATTTAATCTTCCGGTGGCCTCGTTGTTCGACGCCCTTCCCTTATGGGAAATATCTATATCTGCCTATATCGAATAGGAGTCTGGCAAACTCTTCAGAAAAGGAGGTCTATCTTTGGAGCCGATTCTCAGAACCAGTGCCAAAGCCACCACTTTTCAAATAGGATCTTGCCCCAGTGCCATATCCTTCCCGGACCCCACATTTTCACCTGAGCTTCGGGCTCCTGGTAAAAGTTACCTTTAGCGTAACCTGCCTTGCCGTACCCTATTTCCAGAAAACAAGAGCCCTTTCCCCCAAACTCATGTTTTGGGGCTTCTTCATTCACCTGAACAACAATACTTTTGGCTACTATCTCTGCCTCACTATGGGCAAAGACCCCTGCTTTGGGCAGAGCCAGCCCCGAAGGAAGTTTTATGTTGACTGCATCTCCCAGGGAAAAGACTCCCTGGAATTTTGTCTCCAAAGTTCTTGGATTTACCCCCACCCATCCGGTCTCATTTACCAGATCGGTTTTCTCTAGAACTTTAGGTATCTTATGGGGAGGAACATAAACCAGAAGATCGAAGTTTTCCTTTTTATCCCCAAAGTTAACTTCCTTTTTCTCGGGGTCAATAGAAGTGAGTTGATGATTGGGGTTGAAGACAATTTCTCTTTCTTTTAGTATCTGTTTCACAGCTTCTCCTATTTTTGGCCCAGCTACCTTCATGGGCATTCCCTCCGGAGTGAAAAGCTTTATCTTTATTTTATCCCTCAATCCCTTTTCCCGGAGTAAATAATCCATCAAAAGAGCTGACTCATAGGGAGCTGCCGGACACTTAAAGGGAAGTCTGCAAACAAGAATCATTAAGGTTCCGCTGGTAAAATTCTTAAGAGAATCACGTAGCTTGGGAATTTCCTCCAGCTGATAAAGATTGTAGCCACTCTCGGAAAGTCCGGGGATACTCTCTGGGCTCAACTCCGCACCCAGGGCTATGACTAGGAAATCATAGGAAATATTTGGGCGAGAGGTTTTTACCTGTTTCTTGCCAACATCAATGTCCTGTACCTCAGCGTTAAGGTACTGGATACCCTTTTTCTCCAGTAGGTGCAAATTTCTACATATCTGTGCAGCCTCTCTTTTTCCGGTCAGAACCCAAAGAAAGGAAGGATTAAACTCATGTCTTGTCTTCTTATCCACCAGTATAACCTCATGTTCCCTGGCTAATTTTTTACGTAGTTCATTAGCCACTACCAGTCCCCCTATTCCTCCTCCCAAGACAAGAATTGTTTTGCTCATCATATTCGCCTCCTGGATTGTTTTTAATCTTTTGCAAAGCCTCCTCTATTAGTTCGGCCGCTTGGATTAGCACCAGAGCCGCCTTGCGAAGGAGGAGATAGAATATTCTAAATGTTTATGAGATGCCTCCTGCCTTCTTGCTGTATCCCTTAATAAAACGGGTTTTTTTGCCAAAATTGAGGGCGAAGTCAAGCGTAGTCCTTGCTCCATAGCCGCCCCTTCGCAGAAAGTCTCTTTTCTTATCTTTATTAATCCTATCGAAATAGTAGCCATTATATATAAGCAAATAAATTCGATGTCAACTCCCGCATCGAGCCATCTACACAGAGGCAGCTTCATAAGGCTTTCTCATCTTGATACAGACAAACCCTGCCTTTTCCGTCTGTTCTGGCTTAGGTGAATAAGATCTAATCTGTACACACTCCTCTGGTCCTTGAAAAAGGGTGGAGAAAAGAGCTTCCAGTTCAAATCCAGCTTTCTCAGAGAGGTTCATAACCTCCTGAGTGGTATAAAAATGAGCCAAGGAATAGAAGGGATGTCCTTCTTCTTTCTTTTTTAGGTAAAACCTTCCCCACCTGCTTCCCCTGGGAACTATGCCCAAAAGGAGTATCCCTCCTTTTGTGAGTACACGAAAACACTCCCTTAATGCTTTTAAGGGATCATCCAGAAAGCAGAAAGTAACAATTATGGCCACTCCTCCAAAAAAGTCCGGAGGAAAGGGTAGGTGTTCAGCTACAGCTTTTACTACTTCTATTTCTCTTTCAGAAGCTTTTCTTAACATCTCCTCGGATGGGTCCACTCCGAAATCTATCCGCAGCTTCTCCGCAAACCTTCCCGTTCCAACCCCTATCTCAAGCCTGAGTCCCCATGATCCCCGGAAAGCTTCCTTGAGACACTCTATCTCTAGTTTGAAAATCTCTTTTCCTGGAGACTCATCGAACCACTCATCATACCTATGGTAAAGTTTATCAAATACCTCCCAGCCCATATCCTATTTTCCCTCAAATTTGTTACTCTACATATCTACCGATACCTTCTCTCCTCTGGGTCCACAGAATTGCCAGATAGGACAGTTGATTCTAAACCTGCAGGAAGATTTAGGATTACTGCACCGGCAGACGCGGCCACATATTCTTTAATTTCGGAAAGGAGTATATTCGCATCTATATCCTGCAAACTTAAACTTAGAGTATTTGGCAAGCGTAATATCGTTTTACCCTTCATCTTATTTCAGAAGCAAAGCACCTTTTTGCTCTTCCTTACCCATTGGGCAAGATCTGCTATGGTAGCTTTCTCTATCCCCTCTATTAGCGCCTCCTCATCCAGTCCCCGTGCTTTCATACAGGTGCCACAGGCCTTTACCTTAGCCCCTGAAGATAATAGCATCTGGAGCATTCTCTCAATATTGTAGTATCCTTGGGGCACACTCTGGCCGGCTTGTCCTGCCCAAACACCGTCGGCGAGGAGAAAGACATTAACCCTAACCTCATCTTTATTCAGAGCTAGGGCAAAGCGAAGAGCATTATAGGAATTCTCAGTTCCATAAGGTCCACTGTTGATTATAATGGTTATTTGCTCCATTTTGTTCCCCATTCACCTCCTCCAATTTTCGTCATTAAGCAAATTCCAGTGTTTTGCAGATTTAGACTTAGCGATTGTTGGTGATTGGTAGACTACTTTTCATGGCCTGGCGCATTTGATCGTCCTCCACCAATTGCTCAAATAGCACCTCCCTTATAATATCGCAGGCTCTGATTATCTTGGGATTGGCTATCCGATAAAAAATATTGACTCCCTCCCTTCTAGTACTAACGATTCTTCTCTGTCTGAGAACTGCCAGGTGCTGAGAGAGGTTGGCTTTACTAGAGCCAATCAAAGA
>JBHIEA010000125.1:0-5480 GCA_046760365.1 bacterium | reverse complement strand
CGGCCCCACCGGAGGAGAAATAAGAAGACCCTCGGATGGTAAAGTTCCCCGAGAGGTCGTTTTTATCCAATGTGTAGGGTCCCGGCACAACTCCAAGGGAATCCAGTATTGTTCCAAGATCTGTTGTATGTATACGGCCAAACATACTATACTTTATAAACACAGGGTTCCTGAGGGCCAGGCTTATGTATTTTATATGGATATTAGGTCAGGGGGCAAAAATTACGATGAGTTTGTCAGACGAGCCATCGAAGAGGAAGGAGCGGTATACCTTCGAGGGAGAGTATCCCGTCTCTTCAAAAAGGGAGATAAGATAGTGGTTAAGGGGGCCGACACCTTGAGTGGCAGCCAGGTGAAGATAGAGGCAGATATGGTAGTCCTGGCTACCGCTATTCAGAGTGCTCGGGGAAGCACGGAGGTAGCCCGAAAATTAGGTATCTCCTATGATGAACATGGTTTCTTTACCGAAGCTCATGTAAAGCTAAGACCAGTGGAGACAAATACGGCCGGGATATTCCTGGCCGGGGCCTGCCAATCTCCTAAGGATATCCCCGATACAGTATCTCAGGGTAGTGGTGCGGCCAGCAAAGTTCTAGGCCTTTTTTCGGCTGATGAGATATCTCACGAGCCTATCGTGGTGGAGGTGGATGAGGAAATTTGTAGTGGCTGCGGCTTGTGTGTCTCCATCTGTCCCTATGAAGCTCGAGAGATCGATGGACGAAAGGGGGTATCCAAGATTACCGAAGTACTTTGCCAGGGCTGTGGAGCCTGTGCCACTGTCTGTCCCAATGGGGCAACCCAGCTCAGAAATTTTAGAGAAAATCAGATTATGTCAATGATTGATGCCGTATTGTAATAAATCAGCCAGGGCGCTAGCAATTTGAGAGGGGAAGACTTTTCGGAGACAAAATTAAGGAGAAATTCGGAGATGGACAACCTAGGTGGGAGGGATAAGATTGAAAAATAATAAAGTTGGGGCAGTCCTGGTTGTGGGCGGTGGCATTGGGGGAATGAGGGCATCGTTTGACTTAGCAGAGATGGGATTTAAGGTCTACCTTTTGGATAGACAACCCTCCCTAGGAGGGGTGTTATCACAACTGGACAAGTGGTTTCCCGACAATAGCTGTGCCATGTGCCAGATAATGCCAAGTTTTTCAGCCAACTCGGGGTCTTCTGAATTTTGTCTACGTAACTACTTTCAACATCCCAATATTGACATTATAACCTACAGTGATTTAGAAGGAGTAAGCGGATCAGCAGGTAACTTCAGTGTCTCTTTTAAAAGGAAAGCCCTATACGTAAATAAAGAAAAATGTACCGGGTGTGGGATATGTGTTGAAAAGTGTCCGGTTGAACTTAAGGACGAATTCAATGAAGGTTTGGGTCTCCAGAAAGCCATCTATGTGAGATACCCCCAGGCAACTCCACCTCTTTACCTTATTAATCTCGACAAATGCACCCGTTGCGGTATTTGTGAAAAATACTGTGGGCCAAAAGCTATTGAATTTTCCCAGCAAGATACTGTAGAACAAATAAATGTAGGTGCTATTATTTTGGCAGCCGGACTTGAGGAATTTGATCCGCGGGGTATTTCAGAATATGGCTACGGTCGATTTCCAAACGTGGTGACCAGTATCGAACTTGAACGCATGTTCAGCGGTGGGGGTCCCTTCAAAGGGATGGTGGTGTGTCCTTCAGATGGAAAAATGCCTAAAAAAATAGGTTTCATCCAATGTGTTGGTTCAAGAGACCACCAGAGGAAGTATTGCTCCTCCGTGTGTTGTATGTATGCAACTAAAGAAGCCATGCTGGTAAAGAAAATTATTCCCGAGGTTGATTGTCGCATTTTCTTTATGGATATGAGGACATATGGCAAAAGCTATGATGAGTACTATAACAAGGCTGTGAGTGAGTGCGGAGTTGAATACATCAGATGTCGACCCTCGGCCGTGGAAGAGATACCTGGAACAAAGAGTTTGAGGATAATCTATGAGACAGAGGCCGGAAGGTCCGAACGCGAAGATTTTGACCTGATCGTTTTGTCTGTTGGGCTGCAGCCTTCTGATGAAGCCCAAAGACTAAGCAAGATACTGGACATTGAGTTAACCGAAGATGGCTTTTTTAGTACCCACAGATTTTCCAGGATAGAGACCGAGAGAGAGGGAATATATATCTGTGGCACCTTGTCTGAACCTAAGGATATACCTGAAACCGTAACTGAGGCAAGTTCAGCGGCAGCTAAAGCTGCCTCATTGCTCTCGGAGGTCCGGGGTAGGGAACTCAAGAAAAAGGTGTATCCTGAGGAATTAGATGTTACCGAACTTGACCCCAGAATTGGGATATTCCTCTGTCGTTGTGGAACGGATATCGCTGAAATAATTGATCTTAAGCAAGTGTCTGAATGTGCTAAAGGAATGCCGGATGTGGTCTGGGTTGAGGAGAATCCTTATCTATGTAAAAGCGAAGCACAAGAAAAGATAAAGAAGATAGTGACTGAAGAGAAATTAAATAGAGTCGTGGTAGCACTGTGCAGCCCTCGCCTGTATAAATCCCAGCTCATTGATACGGTGAGAGAGGCAGGACTTGCTTCCAATCTACTGGAACTGGTGAACATCCGTGAGCAATGTAGTTGGGTGCACAGAAATCATTCTGAGGTGGCTACCGAGAAGGCCAAGAATCTGGTAGCTATGGCAATTGCTAAATCTAGGTATCTGAGTCCTATTAAAGAGATCTCCACCAGGGTTACCATCGAAGCCAAGGGGCTGGTTATTGGGGGTGGGCTAGCAGGATTCTCTTCCAGTCTAGCTTTGGCCGAACAGGGTTTCGAGGTATTCCTGGTAGAAAGAGAATCTCAGCTTGGAGGTAACCTGCGCCATATTTTCTACGCTTTGGATGGGGGTGATCCTCAAAAGCTCTTAAAGGAAATGATCAAGCGGGTAGAAAACCACAAATTAATCCATGTTTATAAAAACGCGGAAATTAAAGAAATTTCCGGTAGCATTGGAAGCTATAAGACCACCATAGAAATAGACCATAATAAAAAGCAAAATGAGGAGAAGAAAGGACAAAAGCAACTTATCGAAATAGGACACGGGACCATTATCGTGGCCACGGGAGGAGCTGAATATCAACCCGAGGAGTACTTATACGGGAAGGAACCAAGAGTGATCACTCAGAAAGAGTTGGAGGAAAGAATTGCCAGGGATGATAAGAGTTTAGCCTCTGGTAAAAATATAGTCATGATTCAGTGTGTTGGCTCCCGGGATGACAGAAGACCTTACTGCAGCCGAATATGCTGTTCTCAGGCTATAAAAAATGCCCTTAAGATTAAAGGGGTCAATCCCAACTCTAATATATTCATTCTTTATCGAGATATAAGGACCTATGGATTCAAGGAAAAGTATTATTTAAAGGCGAGAAATGAAGGTATAATCTTTATCAGGTATGACCTGGAGAATAAACCGACAGTTAGTGCGGAGAACGGAAGGCTCAGGGTACAAGTTAAGGATCTCATACTGGATGAAAGAGTAATGATTGAAGCTGATCTGGTGGTATTGAGCACAGGAATAATCCCCCGTGGTTCTAAGGAGTTAGCTAAGCTACTCAATCTACCCCTTACTTCCCAGGGGTTCTTTGCCGAAGCCAATGTAAAATTCCGTCCAGTCGATTTTGTTAATGATGGCGTCTTTCTCTGTGGGTTAGCCCATTCGCCAAGATTTATAGATGAATCGATATCGCAGGCAGAGGCAGCCGCTGCCAGGGCGGCTACCATATTATCCAAAGATCACCTAGAAGCTAGAGAGATAACTGCCTCGGTGAAGGAGAGGTGGTGCAGTGGATGTGGGATATGCATTCTTGTCTGTCCCTACGAAGCCAGGACAATCGATGACGAGACTAGAGTAGCAAAGGTGACGGAGGCTCTGTGTCGGGGCTGTGGCGCCTGTGCGGCTGCCTGCCCCAATGGTGCTAGTGTGCTGAGAGCCTTTGAGAAGGGTCAGATACTCTCCATGGTTGATGTTGCCTTGGGGAGTTAACCCATGAAACACAAACACTGAAATAGTTTGAGATTTTCTCGAAAGGAAGTAAAAAATGAGCGAAGAATTTGAGCCCAGAATAATTGCTTTTGTGTGCAACTGGTGTACCTATGCTGGAGCAGACCTGGCTGGCACCTCCAGGATTCAATACCCACCTAACGTGAGGATAATTCGCCTCATGTGTAGTGGTTCACTGGATCCTGTTTATGTAATCAACTCCCTACTTCTGGGTGCCGACGGGGTTCTCATTGGAGGCTGTCATCCGGGAGATTGTCATTATATTAGCGGCAACTATAAGGCTAGAAGAAGGGTAACCGTTTTAAAAGAGATCCTAAAAACCCTGGGTTTTGAGGAGAATCGGGTGTGGCTCAAGTGGATAAGTGCCAGCGAGGGTCAAAAGTTTGCTGATACCATAAAAGAGATGGTGGAGCAGCTTAAAAAACAAGGTCCTAATCCTATAACAGAGAAATGGGACGTTTAAAGGAGAGGTTATGTCCAAAAATGCCTGTCTGGAAGTTAAGGATGGAAAATCACTGGAGAACCTTAAGGATTTTTTAAAGGCTCTCCTGAAGAAAAATTTAGTAGATGCTCTCCTCATTCCTCAAGAGGTTCCCTCGGGAGAAAATGTCTTTCAAACCCTGGTTACAGACACTGATCACCTGGAAAAGGCAAATCCCCTGGCTCCTGTAATGCCGGTTAACTCAGCAAAACTGGTAGCACATCTAACGGTAATTACTCCCGGTAAAAAGATAGGGGCTATCTTGAGATCATGTGAAATCAGAGCACTAATAGAACTGGTTAAGCTTAAGCAAGCTACCTTGGACAATCTTCTCATTATTGGTATAGATTGCCTGGGAACTTACTCAGTCCTCGATTATGCCAGCTTTGTCCAAACGACTGATGGAAAATCTTCACTCGCCGAGCTAATATTGCCCTCCATTCAGGAGGGCAAACCAATTTCTGTAAATGAATTCCAACCAAGAAGTGCATGTCAGATATGTGAATTTCCTAGCCCGCAGAACACTGACTTAGTTATCGGCTTAATCGGGGTTGATATTAAGAAGGAGATCCTTCTTCAGGCTCAAACCCTGGGGGGCGAGGAAATTCTTAGCAAATTAGGGCTGGAGGAAACCAAGGGAGCAAATAAGAGAGACGAGATACTCATCACTCTGATGGAAGAAAGAAAGAAGAAAAAGAATCAGATCTTCGAGGAGACTAAAAAAGAAATTTCAGATATACCGAGTCTTCTAGCAACATTTGCTACCTGCATCAGATGCTACAATTGCAAAACCGCATGCCCTATATGTTACTGTAAGCAATGCTTTTTTGAAACGCCCACCTTTAACTATACTCCAGAGAAGTACCTCAGAATGGCTAAGAGAAAGGGAGCTATCAAGATGCCCACTGACACTTTACTCTATCACCTAACCCGGATGAACCATATGA
>JBHIEA010000124.1:0-5487 GCA_046760365.1 bacterium | reverse complement strand
CCGATGTCCGGACACTCCTCCTTGTATGGCGGGCTGGAGTTAAGGCAAGGCTCTTCTTCTCCTTCCAATTTCTCCGAAAATTCTCCCCTACCCTATTGTAATTGTATGCTCGACTTTGACTGTTAAAGTCGAGTCTGATAGAGAAAATCAAAAGACATATTCTGTTCGATGTTCGTAAAGACAACTTTCTATAAGGTTTATGATTTTATTAAATTCATCTTCAGCAATACTGTCCCAATCCTCTTCAGAAACTGGTTGAATTTCCCAGCCAAAACCATAATTGCTATTCTGCGCAGACCAATAATATATTTTCCTTTTATATTCAACCTTACCACCTGCAAGCCAGTCATCAAACTGGTCACGGTGATATTGGGAATCAACAATTATTTTGATAATAATCTCTACTCCTTCCTTTCAATAATTCCAAATCCACCTAATTCCAACAAGGCGTTTTTTACCACATCCTTCCATGTCAATTTTTGTTTATCCATTTTATAGCTCTTGTCAAATTTCGGGCGGACTTTTAGAAAGAATTTCCTCCACCCTTTTCTTAAGTTGGGGAAGTTTATCCCTTATGACGGACCAAACAATATCCCACTTTATACCAAAATAAAAATGGACGATTTTGTTCCTCATTCCTGCAATATCTTTCCATTCTATATCTTGGTTTTCATCTCTTAAGCTCTTAGATACGTTTTTAACTGCTTCTCCAATAATTTCAATATTACGAACTACAGCGTCCTGAGTCTTTTTATCTTTTAAAAAGTCTTCATAAGTCATTTTATCAGTATAATTACAAATCCTGTCAATAGCTTCTTTAATATCACTAATAAATTCTAAATCACCTCTTTTAGGCATATTCTATGCTCCTTTTAATCTCTTCAGCAACTTTTTTAATTCTTATAGTTTCAATGCTCACAGGAGTTAAAATATCTGCTTTTCTACCAAATAGACTTTCCAGGTAACTAGATAAACTGAGAAAGGTATCATAAAGACCTGTGAAATTTTCATCAAAAGAAGACATATCAAACTCTACAACTAAATCAATATCGCTCTTTTCGTCCTGTTCATTCCTAACATAGGACCCAAAAATTCCTATTTTCCTTACGCCATATTTAGATAAATCGTCCCTGTGTTTTCTAAGGGTTTCAATTATTTCTTCTTTCGTTAAAGGCCTTATCCTTTTAGGCATATTCGAACCTCCGTTAATCTCTTAGACTCTGGCTCAACATATGGTATTTGCACTCGGATAATCTTTTTTCGCTTACCTCCAGCTCGACTTTGACAGTTGTAAAACAAAAAGTCTTTATTCATAGTGGTTTCAGCAATCGAAGACTGAGCGTACCACTACATGTCATAGTAATTTGTCGCAGTAGGTTGTCACCCCATTTATATCTATTAGGATCAAAGAAGCTTTAGCTGAATGAAGAATAGCATAGTAGACACGAGAAATTGAATCCTCGTAGAAGCCATTGTGAAGAAGAACATCTGCTGATTCCAATGATTTTTCGGCTCGGATAAACTCACCTTTCGCCTCTTTCACACTCATATCACTACCGCCTCCCTGTCAACATTCTGGATGAATTGAGTGGGTATGTTTCTCAGATTTGGTAAGTTTCATCGCCTGTCCTTCCTGATCTTATCCCTGTCCAAGCTGAAGGTAACTCCTAACCCTGATTTTTCTGGATTATGCGCCAAAAACCGCCATTTGTCAAATCGAATAGGGCTTATAAGCAGTGCTCTTGTTTCTTTACTCATAAGACTCTCTTATATTCTTCTCATCGCCTTGTCGAGTAAGCAGTAATAATAAGGATTTGGGAGAGTGTCCGATGTCCGGACGCTGTTTTTTCGGACATCTGGCTCTCCAGCCAATTGAAGATCTATTCTGCTCGCTGTCAATATCGGGGGGATAATCTCTAATCAGAAATAGGGTTAGGAGGATGATTTAACCAAGACTAAGAGGGCTTGCAATTTCTTTGGCAAAGTTTGCTGCCTTCTCCAGCTCCCCTTTCTTCAGACGGACAGTGGATCCCCTTCCTTCCACGGAGGCAATGAATGAGAGCTAACTCCCCGGGCCCTTACAGACTCCAGAGTATTCCCCCGAGTGTACTTAGCTCAAATGGGAAAAGCTCAATCCGCTTCTTTAGAAGATCGCTCCTGCTTCCCTCTGCTAGCACGAATATTCTCACAAATTACATTAGCCTCCTTTTATTTTGCTAAATCTTTACCTCTCCTGTAAGGATCGCATCGATTTAAGTTGCCCTTAAGCAGGCTTACTGTTTCGCTTGACCGGGGCGATGCTTATATTTTCATCGCCTTACTGATGAGCAGCAATAATGAGGATTCAGGCAGATTGTCCCACCCCGGACAGCGTATCCGGGGCAGTTTAAGTATAATTAGAGGGGATAGTGGCCGCAATCCCGTACTGTTTCAAACATCGCCAGTACATTCTCCACAGGGGTCCGGGCCTGGATGTTATGGATGGCATTGAAGACAAATCCTCCGCCTGGACCAAAGATCCTGATTCGTTTGGAGACTTCTCTCCTCACCTCATCCGGAGTGCCAAAGGGAAGGGTGTGTTGTGTATCCACACCACCACCCCAAAAGCTGATTCGATCACCGAATTCTCCCTTCAGCCCGGAGGGGTCCATGTGGGAAGCCGAGCATTGGACCGGGTTGAGGATATCAAACCCCGCAGTGATGAAATCCTCTATCAGTGCCCTAACCGAGCCGCAGGAGTGGATAAAGGTTCTCCATTTGGTATGCTCATGAATCCAGTCATTGATACGCTTGTGGAAAGGCTGATAGAGGTCGCGGTAGACCTGAGGAGATATGAAAGAGCCTGTTTGCATCCCAAAATCAGTGCCAGTCACGAATACCACCGTCACCTTATTCCCGACAGTCTGGTAGATTCTCTCGAGATTTCTCAGTGCAATGTCGCATTGCCTCTCAAAGACTTTGTAGACGTACTCGCGCCTGGTTTGGGTGCTGATGTACCACTCTTCGACATCCCGGATCCCCTTTGGATGTTTGAGCCAAGGGGCAGGAACCAGCGCAATGTCGCCAAATCCCGTCCCGCCAAAGTTGGCGAAGATCGCTTTGTCGGTTTCTGCATAGAGTCGCTGGGCTTTCTCCTTAAAATGCTCTAGCTCTTCATCTGATATGGGGCCGAACTCTTCCAAGTTATCCTCCACATTCAGTTTGTTATCATCAATGGGTGGCTGGCGGATAATGGCATCAAAATACCAGCCATCTTTGGGCATTCTACCGCTGGGCGGAGCAGACTTGTCACCCTCGGGGTACATTAGAATATCCCCATTAGGTTCTGGATCAGTATTGAAGCCTTCCGGGACAAGAACTGGTGTACCATCAAACGTGGTCCACATCTTCCAGCCTTCGTTCTTGAACCCGAACAGAGTTTTCGCACTGCCTAAACCAACGACATCGATTCTGAGTGCGTCCATAAGGTCAGGCCCGATTTCACCTAACATCTGGTATGGTTCTATGACCTTGACCGGGGTGCCGGGCCTATCCAGCTTCAATGCCTGGCGCAAGCGGTAAACATTACTTACGTGCATTCCAGTCACCACACTTCCACCCAGGTCAACTGGAATTCGATCCGGTTCCCTATGATCCAAAGTCAGCTTCACACGCTCACCAGAGTTCATATTGCCTGTGTCCCCATTTCTCTTTTTCTATGGTAGAATACGTCTCACGAAAGGCTACTGCATGCAAATCTAGCATTACATATAACCTTATTTATGGGTTATCTTGGAACTTACGTTTTGCGCTTCTTCGCCACATATCTGTGGAAAAGACTTGTATAAGCGTAAGAGCTCCACTACAGGGACCAACCACCCCTTAGTAGAGGGGACGGGAGGATTCTTAACTCCTTGGATAAAAGGACGGACCTAAGGCACCTCTCTTGCTCTGTCTGGACTTATATCCGCCGGGAAAAGGTTTTTAAAAGCTATCCCCACACTTGAACCTGAACATTTCTACTTCTAGGTCCGTCTAGTTCAAAGAAGAATAGAGATTGCCAGGTCCCTAATCTTAGTCTTCCCTCTCCTATGGGCACTATTATCGAAGGTTTCATTAAAGTGGCGAGAATATGAGCATGGGTGTTCTGCTCGCGAGGCATTGAGGAATACTTCTCATTGTGTCGATACCTTACTCCTGCCACCCCAGAATCTATGGGGACGAGTCTGAGGAAGTTTTCTTTTATATCTTCCAAGAGTTCTCGGTCATTCTCATTGATAGTCAGGCAGGCAGTAACGTGCTCTGTATAAGCTAAAACGAAGCCATTCTCCACCTTCGATTTCCCCACAATCTCCTCTACGCGAGAGGTAATATCTATAATCTCCACCCTCTCTTTAGTTCTCAGGGAAAATTCATCTCTGAACATGGCTTGCTCCTTGTCTCATCCTAAACCTCCAAGGACCATCAGTAACGTAGGGAACGAGTTTCTCTCCTAAAAGACTTTGAGACAAAATCCACCCTACATTCCTGCCCCTAGTCCTCTCAATTGAGTGAGAGAGGATGCTGGATGAGTTTTTTTATAATAGCAAAGAAGGGAAAAATCGTCCTTCCGGGAGTTGGTAATAGAATAAGAGAGGATGGCGCAGCTGCCCTCCTTATTCATATTCTTTGAGAGATTGGTAAACTTCTTTGACTAATTTTTCCTGCTCTTTTTCATTTAACATGAACCCACCCTCTAATTGGCTGAGATATTTATCAACTACTGGTCTTCTTCTCCTTAGTTTGTAAATCTCTTCATTCTGTGTTTTGATTTCCTGTGAAATCTCTTCTAATCTTCCACAAAAATAAAACTTACTTTCTGGAAACCGCACAACATCATTTTCAACTTCAACTCCTCTCAATGGGAAGAAAACTGTAGGTCTAATTTGGCAGAATTCTTCACTACCTAATTCTTCATTCAAAAAATTAATCACCTTTATCCCCAGTTTACCAGCATCCCTGCTCCAACCTACTATCAAAGAGGGACGCTGAAGTTCTGGTGTTTTAGAAAATCTAAGGATGGCTTTTTCAATCAAATCTGGTCACCTTCCTTTTTTTGGAGAAATTTCTCAATATCTTCCATAAGTTTTTTCTTATCTTCTGCTGTCATGGTTGGGATTGTGAGGGCAGGTTTGATATAGCGGATACTTTTAAATTTCTCAAGTTGATCTTTCAGTCCTGAAGGCAAGTGCTCATAGAATTTTTCAATAGTTGCCTCAGATTGAGCAACGTAATTATCAAAGGTCCTTAGATCAAGTCTTATTCCTAAAATTCTGGTTAAGACCTCCAGAACAGATTTTGAAGCCTTTGGATAAAGAAGAGCAGATGCTTGGATCTCACTTCTTAAGGTATCAACAGCAATTAGCCCAATATTTCCAATGCCTGACCAACAAGCTATCAAATCTGGATGCGTAGCTTTCACTTTCTTAAAGATTTTAATTCCCATCTTTGCTCCTTTTGATGTTTTTA
>JBHIEA010000123.1:0-5531 GCA_046760365.1 bacterium | reverse complement strand
CAAGATACTTCATGATATACATGTTGAAACTGCCCAGAAGATGATAGATTTCATAATACAGAGGTCAAAAGGGTAAAAAGCCATGGAAGAATCTTGGGAGATAGAAAGCGAATATTACTACGAACAACAATGGGATAAACTTATAGAATATTACTTGCAGAGATTGAAAAATGAGCCGGAAGATGACTATATTTTATGGCGATTAGGTGATACTTATTTACAGAGCGGGAACTATCAAAAAGCATTAGAAGTTGGGAAATACCATTATAAGATTCATCCTGAAAGTCCAAATGCAGTCGATATTTTACTTAACGCATTAGAAGAATTGGGAAAACCGGTTGAAGAATTTCCGTGGAGGGGTAATTCCAAAATACTCAAAATTGAAGAGGCACTAAATATGGCTTATGGATATATGTTGGGTAAGAAAAGAAGGAAAAGGAAAATGCATATATTAGATTTATATTCTGAGCCATTTCATAATAAAGGGTTATTCTTGGGATTTTCAGCCGACCGTTTCGAAGAGAGAATACGTAGTGATCGCCGATTTGTAGTTAACATCGAAGGCGATGTTTCGCTATCTTCTTCTGGGGAGGAAAGAAATGAACAGAGGAAATAACATTTGTATTCTATGTGGTAAAAAAGCTCGCCGAAGATGCTTAGTAAAAGATGCTCCTATCTGCAGTTTCTGTTGTGGAACGAATAGAAATGAAAATATGGCATGTCCTGCTGAATGTCAAATAAATCCATTGGGTAGCAATTACCAAGCCTACCTGAATCTTGAGGAGAAGTTTATTAAGAAAGTGCAGGGTGAGGTGTTCAGGCATTACAGTGAAGAGGTGATAGAATCAATAAAGGAAAGATTCTGTGAGTATTCGTCCTCCACCAGAGACTTGGATAGTCTGAAGGTCCAATGGGGTGATTTCATCAATTATATGATCTTTGTTTACAGAAATGAGCAAGAAAAAAATCTCATAGACCTCCTTGAGGATGAAGGGTTAAAGGATTTCAACAACGATGAAAAGACCCTCTTTAAATACTACAAAAGTGCCTATCCGACTATCATCGAAGCTCAGCGGATTGTAGATGAAAAGACTGTTCTGTGCAGGGATATTTTAAAAGACCTGGAATTTACTATATTTGACTACGCCTTAGCTCATAATATGAAAAGATACTCTTTATTTCAATCGTGGATCTTCCACATGCCCCATTTTAGCAAACCCATGATGGGAGGACTAGTTATCCCCCGCGATGTAAAAGATGGCTATTTGGGTCTCCTCACCAAGCGCCTTAAGATTTTTAGAAGGAAATATCCTAAAGCTACCCTAAATACCCTCTTTGCCCATGAGATGATGGTATCTAGAGGTCTCCTTGAGGAGATCATGGAACAACGGCGGGATAGCATCCTGGAGAACCTTGATTTTAAGGAATGCGGAGCTAGATTTAGAATAGTAGGTTCAAGAGAACGTATACGAGAAATCATTGAAAAATTACCTGACTTCGAATTTGAGGAGAAAGCTAAAGATACTAAAGCAGAAATCTTTACCTGGCGCAGATTAGGTAGATCCAAGAAGTTTGAGGAGATGCACCTTACAGCCATCAGAAGTGATAATGACCCTGAAGGTATAGTGGGCAACTTAGGGAGATTGACCCTTGGTGATGATTACCTTGATATTCATACCTTTAGCCGAGCCAAATATAACTTCTGCCTCAAGATGATTGAGGAATATTTCGGGAATCTCGTAGAATTCCTTAGAAAGGGAATAATTGACCACAATATCATCATGAAAGAGAAGATGAAACAGGAAGAGGAGATAGAAGAGCAAGAGTTTCGGGAAGATGAGGAGGATATACCCACTGAGATTGAGCAGGAGCTTATGGAACAATTTTATAAGCATCACTATACGACTTTCCTGGATGAGGAAATCCCTGCCCTAGATGGATTGACCCCCAGAGAAGCTGCTAAAAGAGATGATTATCACGAAAGGTTAATTGAGCTGATGAAAGGGCACATCAATAGTGTGGAAACGCTTGCGGAAGACAAAGGGATCAAAATTAGCATAGATTGGGTCTTGAAAGAGTTAGGGTTGGAGGAATTACTTCTGGATAAAATAGACCGATGGCCTAAATAGTTTTTAAATGATAGGGCACAGAGAAGGCCACAGCTTTGAGTCTCAAGGAATTTGCTGTTTCATGAAGGTCCAAGGACTCCAACGATTCGGGATTGAGCCCAAAATAATAGCAATCTGGCAAAAAGCCGGGATTGAGAAACTCCAGCAGCTCCTCACATAAAATGTCCAGCTTCTTAAATACTCAGTGAACCACGTATGTGCCAAGTTACGAGCGCCTGCCTGTGCGTGTCCGCACGCAGACAGGAAGCGAAGAACCTCCCCGAAGGCTTTCGGAACTCCTCGCAATGACAACATAGAATGTACTTTACTGAATACTTACTGAACTTATTAAAAGAACAAGCTTCATAAATAAAGGGATTTGTTCATTAAAGTTCCCGCGAAAAAACCTTATTTTTTTCTTTTTCCTACGGAAGTTGGGTTAAAACGCTTCGCATACATCTGTTCTATCCACTCTCTTACAGGAATTTTCTATTTTTGTTTTGGATTGGGAATATTTTTGATAAGACTTTTCGGATTTAGACCCAATTCCTTTGCTATCTGAATATGTTTTGTTGAAAGACGACATTTTTTGTAAGCTTCTTCCCAAAGTTCATCCTTTTTCTTATTTTTTCCCATGATTACCCTCTTTTATACTTAACAACGATAGTATTATCATCAGTCTGTATTTGAACCGGTTAAAACGGCCATTATACATCTCCAAGAAGCGATAAGCCTTTTTATCTGACTCTAAAGTTATCCCTCTCTTAGTATCAAAACTATTCCTCCATAATCTTCTCTCCTGCAAATAAAGGTGTCTACCTTCCTTAAAAAGACATCTATTCTCGCCTTCATAATAATACCGTCTGCGTCTCATATCCTATCGTTTTATAAGTCTTTCTTCTTTTTCTGTACATCCCTAAAAGCACAGGCACCTCTTCATTCTCGTCACGAGTTTCCACATGAAATGGAGTGGCTCCCCGGACTGGGCTCGAGCTAACACGAGAGTGCGCCAAAAATGTGGATAAGTAAATTTGCCGCTTGAGACCAAACGAAGAAACTGATAATTGAAAGACAAATAAAGGGTTTTGGTATCGACACCAGTGATAGTCGGATTCTTCCGGCTCGAGATCCTAGGGAGTGACTTGAACCTTCATAGGATTATCAGTTCTGTTACGTAAGTTCACTATAGCTTTTTCGGTCTCTTCTAAGGGATAAGTGTGGGTGACCATTGCCTCAACATCTACCAGCCCTTCTGCTATTGAGCGAATTGCGGTGGGCCATGATAGTGGCGCAAGCCATGATGACCTAATCTCTTTATCCATGGTATGGAAGCCAAGCGCAGGAATGCGGATAACATCGTCTTGATTGGGCAAGCCAAAATGTACAATTATTGAGCATTTCCCTGTAATTTCAATTGCTTCCTCAAAGGCCTCATTGGAACTTGTGGGAACGATTGCTCTTTCGGCGAGCTTACCGTTGGTTATCTTAGAGATTGCTTCCTTAAGGCTGCCCACGTAGTATCTTGACTTTTTGTCTCTGGTATTGAATAGGTAATCTGCTCCGAATTTCTTGCCAATTTGCAAACGATAATCTCTGGTACCAATTAAGGCAACTTTTCCGGCGCCAATAGATTTTGCCATTTGAACCATCATCTGTCCCATGGGCCCCGGACCAAAAATAGCAACGAACTGACCTGGCTCAATATCTAATTTTCTCATGCCGTATACAACACAGGCTAAGGGCTCGGTAAAAGCGCCTGCAGCATAGCTTACATCGTCAGGTAATTTGAAGAGACCGGTATACTTTGAGACGCAGTATTCAGCAAAGCCACCGTTGGTGCTAACCCCAGGAACGCTTATGTTTTCACAGAGATGCGTTTGGCCGGCAGCGCAGGCATAACAGGCATTACAATGCTGAACCGGGTTCACCACTACTCGGTCTCCTTCGGCAAAAAGACCTAGCTTGGCCGGAACTTTCCCCACCCTGACGATTTCTCCAGTGAATTCATGACCCAAGACTAGTGGCCCTTTTCCCGTAGGGGTATCCACCGGACTGAGACCATAATAGTAAGATATATCCGAGCCGCATATCCCTACGTTTTTCACCTTTACCAGTACATCGGTTTCGGTAACTTCAGGAACTGCTATTTCTTCAAGTACCATTTTTTCGGCTTCATAGAAAACTTGTGCTTTCATCATTTTAGTCAAGGTGCTACCTCTTAAAGGATTTATTTCCATTTGAGTTTTTCAAAAAGGTTATCCAGGTATCTTTTGCAGTGAGCAGTAATCTCCCAGGCGTTTGGCCAAAAGCAAAGGTCAATTGACCACCACCCGAAATTATAGCCAGCGTCAAGGAGAGCTGGTAGAAGAGCCTCAAAGTTTATCACTCCTTTACCAAAGGGTGCATGGGTACTGGTCTCATTGTCGTGAAGAGTATTGTCAGAGTCAATCAAGTGGACGTGCCCGATTTTACCCTTTAACAGGTGAGCAAATTCAATTTCTCCGCCGGGAAGCTTATCTAAGGGAGGGGTCTGTTTAGCTGCCACTGTCGAGCACATATGAGCATGACAGCTATCAAAGAGAAACTTAAAATTTGGCCGATTAACCTCATTCAATAGTTTCATGACCTCATGGGGTTTATTGAAGATAAAACCTGGTTCAAATTCCCAGATCACCAGAGTGTCTACCGCGGCAGCTTTATCCGCACAGCTTCTGAACATGTTGACTACTCTATCCCAGGTAACCTGGTAATCAAGATTTTGAGGGAAAGGAGTGTGGGTGACGGTGTCTACCCGAATAGCTTTAATCCCACAATCCACACAAAACTCCAGACTTCGATCAAACATCTCTTCATACTGCTTGACCACTTTGGGATCACCCTCGGCAAAGGGAAGAGACCAAAGATCAGCGGCATAGGCGGGAACCTCCAGTCCCCTCGATTGTAGCATCTGCATTAGTCCCCGTCTCCTCTTTTTGTCCGGATAGAGATCAGGATGAGCATGGGGTTTGAATCCGCCTAATTCAACTCCATCAAATTTAAGGGCTGCCAACCGGTGAGCTACCTCTTCAAGTTCTACTGGACGATCAGCATAGGGCCCAATGGCATAAGCCCAGCTGCCAATGGAGATTTTTGGAAAGACATTACTGTTCAACATTCTTGTCATTTTTGGAGGATCCAAGAGTTTCCTCTCTTTTTCGATGAACGCTTCTTGCACCATCCTATCATATCTTCGATTCTCCGTCAATTTCCCTTAAACTCCTGTTTCCTGAAAAATCCTATAGCCTGCCGCCCGCCGAGCGTGTTTTCCATAAGGCAGCCGCGTGATCTCGGGTCTATAAGCTGTAACGCATAAGTTCTCCTCGGGCCTTCATGTATCATGAAGGCCCCCAGCGGACAAATCTACCGGGCCACAGTATACAGGTA
>JBHIEA010000122.1:0-5541 GCA_046760365.1 bacterium | reverse complement strand
TTGTAAAGTCTTTTTGGCTTTTTCTGCCTCTAGATATCTAACTCACGCATTCCAAGACTGTTGACACACCTGGAAAATATCATACCGTATTCTTGACCGATAATGATCGCTCAATTCAGGGGAAAATCAAAAAAGGAGGAAATGAAATGAGTCGTAAATGGCGTATCATCGTTTTGATTGTTGTCATTGTGGCTGTGGCAGGGGTCTTGATCTACCGTTTTCGTTTGCCTCTTTACTCTAAGATTACCTCCCGGAGGCTTAATTCTAAGGGAGGAGACATCACCATTACCAACGCAAGAATCTGGACCGGTGATCTTAACGATCCCTGGAAGAGCGCGATGACTGTGCGGGAGGGAAAAATTGTGGCTATGGATGCCGACAAACCCGTGGGAAAGGTGATCGATGCCGAAGGTCGCCTCGTCGTGCCAGGTTTCTGTGATGGACACTGTCATCCCCAGGTACTCTTCGTTCTAGTCAGCCCCGAAGCTCCGATGTTGTTCGGCGCCAAATCGGTTGATGAGGTATTGAATATGCTTGGCGATTATGTCAAATCTCATCCCGATGACAGGTACCCCCGCATGTTTGGCTGGATGGACAAAATTTTCAAGGAAGACGAAAACCCAACCCGCCAGCTAATTGATGAGGTGGTTTCCGACCGCCCGGTCTATCTGGTGCATCATAGTGGACATGCTCACTGGGCGAATACCAAGGCTCTTGAGCTTGCGGGCATTTTGGAAGAGAGTCCTGCGGATTTGCCAGGCACCGGCTATATTGAGTGGGATTCTGAAACCGGACTGGCCACCGGTTACTTGAAAGAGACTGAATTGGGAGCAACTCATGGAGTCCTACTAAATACGGTGAAGAAGGTCGAGCCGCTTAGCTTTTATGAACAGGTCCTGGCGCAGCGATACATCCTGGAGATGTATTCCCCAGTGGGGGTCACCAGCATCTGGACCAAGGATGGCGACCTTGATATAACCCGGATTTACGAGCAGATATTAAGAGATGATGCTCTACCGGTGAGGGCGATACTCGACAATCTCTACAGTCCTTTCTCGGGGAAGGACGACCTGAAGCTCTTTGCTCAGCGAGCCAAGGAAATTAAGAACTCCGACCTTCCCAAGGGATTTTTGCGAGTCGATGGGGTAAAGCTGCTATTGGACTTACCCTATCAGGCATGGATGTTCGAACCGTATGCAGATGACCTAACTGACTACGGTTTTCCGGTATTTGAAATGGAGGAATTCCGGAAACAGGTGCTGGAAGCGGACCAATTAGGCTTACAGCTTAATCTTCTTGTCATGGGTGATCGGGCTACTCACGAAGGGCTGAGTCTGTTGGAGGAAGTGGCGAAGGTGAATCCACCCCGAAAGCGTCGTCACTCACTCGAGCACGCCGAATTTGTCATTGACGATGACCTTCCGCGATTCAAGCAACTTGGGGCCATCGCGGTGATGAACCCAATCGGTGCTTATCCGGATCCGGAGTACCAGGAGAGTTTTGCAAAACACATGGGCAGGGAGCGAGTTGATAAATATTATCAGCGCTGGAAGGACCTCATCGAAGCCGGAGCAGTGGTTGTAAATGGGAGCGACTTTCCCCTTGCTCCCATGGACCCGCTTCTAGGGATGCATATCCTGGTCAACGGTACCGATATTCATGGCAAGCCGGAGGGTGGGTTGTGGCCTCATAAGAATATCACCATTGAGCAGGCACTGCGTACCTACACCACAAATGCCGCGTATGCTTCTTTTGATGAAGACCACTACGGTATGTTGAAGCCTGGTTACGAAGCCGATTTCGCCATGCTCTCTGAGAACATCCTGGACCCTGACTTCAAAAAAGAGAAGCTAGCATGGGTGAAAGTTAATCTAACTGTATTCAACGGCCATATTGTCCATGAGGATTTCACCGACGCGAAAAAGGTCATTGAATTCGGTAGTTATTAGGGTTTTGAAGTCCGATTATCTTAGCCAAAAATATAACCTGAAGCTAGTCTACCACCAGGTTTAATCAGTTTCAACGGGAAGGCTTTTTGAGGATTTTGCTAAAATAATCTTTTCTGAGGAAATTCCCTGGCAGTGGAAGACTTTTTACTACGGCCAATCATTAACGATAAACTGGTCTGAATTCAATCTTCCAGTACTTTAATCCCAGGAAGTTTGGGTTTTCCTCGGATGTCTCGCAGACGACAGCGGGAAACTGAATTGCCATGGGCAAAAGCACCGGCTCCTCAGGCTGCGGGGTGAGCGGCACATCCACATCCTTCTGTGTTACATACCGATAGGGGTCCTGGTTGCTAAAGAAAAACTCCTTGAAGGCTTTCCTCTGATTCTCGGTAAGCTCGAGGGGAGTATCGGCAACCTGGGCTATAGAGCTGTCAACCGGTATCCAGCCATAGTTTGGAAGATAGAATTCTGCCCAGAAATGCATACTTTCTATTCCGGGGCATAACTGCATTCCCCCCGTGGTCCTTGCTGGTATGCCTATAGATCTACAGAGGGCAGAAAAATAAATCCCCTGGTCCCCGCAATCTCCGTGCAAGTTTTCCTGAACGTAAACCGATTCGGGCTCACCAAGAACATTGAGTTTAAAATGGGGCATCAGGCTGTAATCAATGTTTTCGACTATGTAATCGTATATTCTCTTAGCGGCCAGGTAAGGATTTTTTTCATCACCCACAATTTCCCGGGCTTTTTCTCGTATCTGCGGGGTGATGGTAGTATTTCCATAAGATTGGGTGTACTTTTTATAGAGATCGCTTTCCTTATCATACTCACCAACATTTTCGGGATCAATAATAAAGCGCTGCTCATAATGGGTAAAAATAAATTGTAACCTGAGGTCGAGGTCTTCCTTCAACTGTTCAAGTGAAATTTCCAGATAAGCGCGGCCAATGTCTCCCTCAACCCGGGGAGGAATCTTGATATACTCCTCTGGCATTATGGAAATTACTCTTATGTTATCCTGGGCGGCAGTCTGTATCGGTAATGGTATCCATAGTTTCAAAAGTCCGGTTTCAGGTAATTCCCTTTTTGGTATAGGTAACGAGGCACTTGCTAAAAAGGTTACCGGGTTTATATACGGCTTCCAGGCCTGGGGAGAATAACCACTTCCCGGATCCTGGAAAACAAGATCCTGGTATTTTCCGAAAAATTCAGTCTCTGCTTCTATAAGCTTTGAGTCCTTCCTCTTAAGGTCTGGGTTTCGATATTTTAGGTTGGCAACAAAATTAACGAAGTAAAAGGGTTGGCCGTCAGACGTTATGAAGCCAATTTTACCTTTCTCGAGCCAAGAATTCCTCTCCTCTTTAGAAACATAGTTAAAATTCTCTCCCAGAAGTTTTACTGCAGCTTCTTTGTTATGAGGGTAATCCACGAATATTTTTTCTATCTGGTGCATCCAGATGCGGCACGTCTTGGCCTCTTTAAGACCGCCAATTTCCAAATATCTCTCTCTGGCTTTTTTATAGGTCTGATAGGCTTTCTCGTAATAGGCTTTCTCTTCAAATTCCTGTGCCTGTTGGTACAAGAGGTCAGCCTCTGACTGGGCAAAGGCATAATTGGAAATGAGAATCATTGCTCCTATCAAAGCTGAACTTAGCGTAGTTCTCTTCGTATTCATAGCTCCTCTCTCCTTGTCCATGAATGTAGTGTTACCATTCGACTTTTTCGTTGTCTCAATTGAATAGGTTCGGTGGTTTAAGGTTTTAACTGCTCTTCTTACTTTTCTCCCCTCAACTGGAAGGTGCCTAAACCAACTTAAGTGACTTTTTGTTACTTTCTAGAGAGTCTCCAGTCACTGAGGTCATCACTCAATCACTTCACCCACTTGCCCCTTGGCCAGTCCAAACTTTCCTGCTCCCTTCTCTACTGACTGTGCATTGTCCGTTTTTGCCTCCTTTTTTAATCGATTGTTCTTTGAAAAGGGCTGCTGTTATCTTATCTCGAAAGTGAGGGATGTCAAATAGCCCAATGGTAAATGTAACCGAAGAGCGCCTGGTTGTGCTCTGGAATGTAACCGAAACCTGTGTTTTATGAAAAATCAGGGCGGCCTTTGGAAATAGACTTGACAAATTTTTTTGAACCTCTATACTTACATCCAGAGAAATACCAACTGATAAGAATTTTTCGCTTTTTCTTGCCGCATATTTCCAAAAATGTTGTCAAAGAGGAGGGTTCAAAGATGGCGTGGACTAGATTATCAGAGTTCGAGGTAAGAGAACTGACTAAAATCATGCAAACTACCACTAGTGCCTACTTGTATCGGAAGGCCCAAATCATTTGGTTGAGCCATTTAGGCAAGTCCATATCGGAAATTGCTCAGATAACAAATATGAATGGACGTACAGTTTACAGATGGCTTGCCTTTTATAGGGAGAAAAAACTTGACGCACTCTTCATGGGCTCCCGTCGTGGTAGACCACCTAAGATAACCGAGGAGTATAGAAAGCTTCTCTTAGAAAGTGTCCAAAAGAATCCAGAAGTCTTTGGCTATTCCGCTAATAGATGGACGCTTAAGCTCTTGGCTCAACACATGACTCTAAATACGGGAATTCAGGCATCTTTCCAGCGAATATGGCAGATCCTGCTTTCCCATAACATTGTATTTCGCATGCCTAAGGTCTATATAGTAAACCCAAAATATTATAGTCTCGCGAAACCCAATTAAATCGCTGCTTTGATGCCTAGTGCTCCTTAAGGAAAGCAAAGAGTAGTAAAAAATAGGCTTACTTCTCACAGGGAAGAATCTAACTGAGGCAATGTAATGAAATACCAGGGTATAAAAATACTTAACCTCTAAATTTTTGGAATAGGCTGGTTAAAACAGATTTTTAATAAGACAGAAGAAAGGAGGGAAGGCGTGCCAGTAAAAAAGGGAGACGAGGTGAAAATGCATCTTACTGGTAAACTAAAAGATGGAAGGGTCTTTGCGACCACTGAAGGGAAGGAACCTCTACAATTTGAAGCAGGAGCCGGCCAGATTCTACCTGGCATTGATGAGGAAGTTGTAGGGCTGGAGAAAAATGAGGAAAGGCAGATTACTGTTCCCCCAGAGAAGGGATTTGGGAAAAGAAAAGAGGAACTAGTAGTGAAGTTTGACAAAGGCATGTTCAAAGGAGAGAGGTTAGAAGTAGGGCAAAGGATATCTGTAAAAAATCGGAAAGGCCGACCAATCCCAGCTCAAGTTATGGAAATAGGAAAAGATAGGATAACTTTGGACCTAAACCATCCTTTTGCTGGAAAAGAGCTTATATTCAGGATTAAAGTTGTGAACTATGGATAAACCAACTTTTCTGCTTAGCATGGATGAGAATTTGAGAAAGAGACTCGAGACCATGGCAAAAAGAAAGAAAGTAACTGTTACATCTCTTATAAGGATGGAGTTTATGGAGGGACTTGAGCAAGAAGAAGCGCAAGGGCAAATGAGCAAGGACTGGCGTGAAATCACCAAGAGAACAAGCCCGGAGAGGAGGTAAAAAATGATAGAAGTAAAGGTAGTGAAAGTAGCTATGCATGTGAGGTCAAAAAAGCCGGTCGT
>JBHIEA010000121.1:0-5566 GCA_046760365.1 bacterium | reverse complement strand
AACAATTAATAAAAGGAGATAAGCCATGCGAACTTCATGGAGTATAGGACGCGTATTCGGAATCGATATTAGAATTGATTCCAGTTGGGTCATCATTTTTGCCATTGTCACCTGGATGTTGGCCGGCTACTACTTTCCCAGTCAGTATGCAAATTGGCCTCTCTGGCAATATCTGTTAATGGGAGCTATAACTAGCCTGCTCTTTTTTGCCTCGGTTTTGCTTCACGAATTGGCTCACTCACTGGTAGCCTTAAAGCAGGGAGAGGAGGTTCGCAGTATTACCCTCTTCATCCTAGGGGGAGTAGCTGAAATTGCAGATGAACCAGGAAAGCCTTCCCGGGAATTCTATATGGCCTTGGTTGGACCCCTGTCCAGTCTGGGTATGGCCCTGGCCTTTTTGGGGCTATGGTACTGGCTCCGCAATCTCAGCCAACCCTTGGCTGCACTGTTCCGCTACTTGGCTCTCATTAACCTCATCCTCGGTGTTTTCAATCTCGTTCCCGGTTTCCCTATGGATGGAGGAAGGATTTTGAGAGCCGCCGTCTGGAAGATTACTGGCAATCTCAGGAAGGCCACTCGAGTTGCCTCCATAACCGGACAGACTATTGCCTTCCTCATGATAATTTTCGGTATCTGGCAGATTCTCAGAGGTTTCTTTTTTAACGGCATGTGGATTGCTCTCATTGGCTGGTTCATCCACAGTGCTGCCGCCAGAGGCTACCAACAGGTCCTCATGAAAGAGATGCTCAAGGATCTGAGAGCCAAAGATCTGATGAATCGAGATTTTGAGACGGTAAGTGGCGACCTTAGTGTTCAGGACTTAGTGGAAAATTATGTTCTTAAAAGAAGAGAACGAGCATTTCTGGTTTCTGATGCTGGAAAACTGCAGGGGATTGTTTGTCTGGAGGATATCAAGGGGGTTGCCCGGGAAAGGCGGAGCTCGACCAAGGTCGAAGAGATCATGACTCCTCGGGAGAGACTGGAGATTGCCTCTCCGGAAGATAATGGTAATGAAGTCCTCTCAAAACTGAGTAGTCGGAACATTCATCAACTTCCGGTAATAGAAGAAGGGAAGGTCCGGGGAATTCTTTGTCGGGGCGATGTGCTGAGATTCCTGCACCTTCGTTCGGAACTGGGAGTGTAAAGTTTGCCAAATTGCCAGCCAGAGAATAGCGGACCTAGAACCATACCTTCAGGAGATTTCAAGCCACTGACTTTTAAGCAATTCCCAGATTAATCCTAATCCCTTCGGAGTAGGCGAGAGGGGTCTCAGCGGCTATTTTTATTCATCCAATCCCAAAAGATTGAAGCATAAAGCATCCTTTATACGCTAAACTATACTGCCTACCACTTCTTCGGACCATCAAAGATTTAAAATTTCTGCCGCAGTTCCTCCAAAAACTTTATCTTGAATCTCTTTAGAGATTTTCAGATCGTCCATGAGATTTCTGTAGTCATTCATTACATCTTCAATTAGCTCGTAGGGAACATCGGCCCCGAAGACAATTTTTTCAAAAGGTTCCTTTCCCCCTAATCCCTTATAGTGAAATGTCTGTTTTCCAGTCCACCAGAGAATTTCTTTAAAAAATGAAGGTTTTTTCTTTTTCAAAGTTGAACCACTAAGATCAAAATACACATTGGGATTCCAACGAGTAACCTCACAAGCTTCCTCGTACCAAGGGTTACCTAAGTGTGCGCCTATTAAGATGAGCCTAGGAAAAGCGCGAGCTATGGTATCCAAGTATGAAGGACGCATCCTATTCATAGAAATATCAAAGCTTGCCTCGTTTTCCCTTCTGGCTAGTATCCCCAAGTGAAAAAGAACGGGCATACCATAATCCTGAGCGCGAGCATAGATAGTATAGAACTGTTTATTATCATAATTTGCAAGAGGGCGAATTACTTTTAGACCCTTGAACCCTTTTTCGTACAGGGTATCCACGGTAGTTACATGGTCTGCCCCCAGTCTCAGGTAGCCAAATCCAGTGATTACATCGGGATGCTTTGTAAATGCTTCTCTAACTCCGTCATTTCCCAACATTCCATGGTGTGGACCTAAACCGCTTATACATACTTTATCAATTCCCAATCTCTTACATTCCCTTATCAATTCGTCTACATAATTCTTACGATCATACAAGTGTTCATGAAAATCAATTATCATCTCTAGCCTCTTTCAACATGATGGTATTGGAAACCAAACCTATACCAGGATCAACCTTTAATCGCTCCTGCCACCAGACCCTTAATCATATACTTAGAAAACAAGATAGCAAAAACTATGACCGGGATCATTGACAAAAACGCAGCTGCACTAAGTTGTCCCCAATAGATATGGAAATCACCAAAAAAATCGGTAAGTCCGGGAGATATCGTCCTAGCACCCGGTGTGGTAGTAAAAACAACTCCATATAAGAGCTCATTCCAGCCTAAGACAAAGGTAATTATGGCGATAGCAACAAAGGCTGGCAGGAGATTTGGCAAAACAATTCTACCTAGAGCTCTAATTCTCGAACACCCATCCACTTCAGCCGCATCAATTAATTCATCGGGAAAGGAATCAAAAAAACCCTTCACTATCCAAATATTCAGTGGCAAACTAATATAAACATAACTCATTACTAAAATAAAATGAGTGTTGATAATTCCAAAATATTTCCCAATAACGTAAAAAGGTACCAAAAGAGAAGGAGGTGGTACAGTGCGTGACAGTAAAACCAAGATAAAACAAAGAGCGCTACCCTTAAATCTAAACTTGCTGAAGCCGTAACCGGCCAAAATCGATAAACCACAAGAGATAATAACCGTAGAGATTGCCACGATGGTACTATTCCTGAAATAGTAAGGAAAAGGTCTTTTAACAAAAACGTCGATGAAGTTTCTTAGAATTGGTGCTGAGGGTAGCCAGGTGGGTGGCCAAGAATAAATTTCCTTATTTTCCTTAAGTCCTGTTAAAAATATCCAGGCTATAGGAGAGAGTGACCAAGTGACAACAATAATGCCAAACAATAGTATCACAATTTTTATAACAGCTATTTTTTTCTTCATCAAATCTCACCCTTCCTTATCAGTTCAACTCTCAGACCCTTAACGTATGCCCAGACTATGATCAGGGTGATAATCACCATAATAATTGAAAGGGCAGAGTTATAACCAAAAAGCAACTGTATCTTTCTCTCGTAAAGAAGCATGGCTAGCAATTTTGTACTAATGCCTGGACCTCCTGCAGTTAACGCGAAAGGTATAGCGAAATTTCTCAGAGAATACATTGTTCGTATCAATAGTGAAACAAAGATGGCTGGCTTCAATAAAGGTAAGGTAATAAACAAAAATTTTTGATAAATTCCGGCTCCATCTAATTCAGATACTTCATAAAGCTCTCTGGGAATAGATTTTATTCCGGCCAACAAAATTAAAGCTACGAAGGGAGTAGTCTGCCAAGTCACCACCGCTATACAGGCAAACATAGCAAGCCCTGAAGACCCTAGCCAGTTTACGGGAGACCTTATTAAACCAAGCTTTATTAAACTGTAATTCACAATGCCAAATTCTGCATTTAGTATCCACTTAAAACTTACGCTTCCCGCTACCATGGAGACCATAAATGGCATAATCACTGTAATGCGCAATATACCTTCAAATTTTCCTGACTTATCAAGTAAAGATGCAATTCCTAAACCCAATAATAATTCTATGGATGAGCTTACCAGGGAGAATATGAGGGTATTTTTAAATACTGTCAAGAAATCTTGATCCTGAAAAACGTTGATATAGTTTTCCAGACCAACGAACTCAGTCATTCTCCCAAAGGACCATCCGTAAATGCTGGAGACAACAAGATAGCCCAAGGGAAATATGACTATAGCGAATATCACTATCAAACTTGGCGATATTAATAAATAACCTTCTAAAATTTCCCTCATTGATCGTGATAAAGACATCCTTTTCATTATCTTCCCTCTACATTGGGTAAAGGGATACAGAATTCCCCCCGCGGAACTGCAGGGGGAATTCCATCATCTTCTCAAAATCTTACTAAAGAAGTCAGATAGGAAGCTTACAAAGAGACTGAATAAACAACCTCTTTAGATCCCGCAATAATTAGCGGAATTTCCGTATTTTCGCCGCCGCATCATCCAGAGCCTTTTTGGGTGTTTTCTTCCCGGCTAACGCTCCATTTTCTTCTGCCCATAAAATTCGCTCTATGGTTCCCTGATTTCTGACGACCTCAACATCTGCATATTCGAGCAGGTCTTGGAATACGCTCAAGAGCTCGGCATACCTTTTTGGGGTTAAGTTGCTCCCCTTTAAAGCCTCAGCAGGGGGACTCTTTACTCGAGAATCTTCAAAGGCTGCCGGCATAAAAGCAACGTTTCCAGGCTCATAAATCATTTCCAGTACCTGTCCATCGTACCCGCAGTAGGTTTTAATAAAGTCCATACTCCAGTATTTGTTCTTTGAGACAACATTTAGAATCAATGGTGTAGTGATGTAGTAGGCAGATTTGTGACCTCCCTCCAGTATCGGGAGTCCTGCTACCGCCCATTTGCCTTTTACTACCGAATCAGCCGTATCCAACAGTTTTACCATCCAGCTCCAGGAAATTGCCATAGCTGCTTTGCCCGAGATGAAGGCTCGTAATACATCACCTGAATCATAGGCGTTCACTCCGGGTGGCGAAACCTTATCTTTATTGCGTAAATCGCAGACAGCACTGAGAGCTCTTATCCCTTCGGCACTATTTACGGTAACTTCATCACCAGTAAAGATTCTTCCTCCTATCTGATGGAGCAGGGTTTCGGGAATATGCCCGAAATGTATCTCACCGGTTCCGGCATGTACGATTCCCCACTGATCGATCACCCCGTCGCCATCGATATCTTTGGTAGTTTTTCTGGCAAACTCCACCATTTCTTCCCAGTTTTCAGGTAGAGTCGCGTAGCCAGCTTCTTTTAATAGATCTGTTCTGTAGTAAAGGAGACTAACCATATTCCCACCATGTAGGCCATAGGTTTTGCCTTTATACTGGAGTCCATCTTTCATTGGCTCTGGATAATATTTTAAGATATCCTCCGCAATGGGATCCAGTGGCTCGAGCCAACCTGCCATAGCCCAATCCTTTATCCAGCGATCATTAGCGGCTATTACATCGATACTCGGGTCTCGACTAGATAAAACAGAGATTAATTTCTCATAAGCCCAGGCCTCTCCTAGCTCAATGACATTCACTTTGATACCTGTCTCTTTTTCCCATAATTTTATGACATGAGCCAGGCCCGGATCACCACCTAAGGTACCCATATTGGTCATAGTAATGGCTCCAGGCTTAGGGGGTATCTCTTCTGCTAATGCCACCGCACCGAATATGAGTAGCATTAACCCTGCTACTAACACCAAACTTACTGTTCTCTTCATCTTTCGTTAACCTCCTTTTTGGCCTATCTGACTCCTTTCTTGCCCAATAGGTTTTGCGTCAATGTTCTATCCCTCCTTTCAATCCTTGATAGCTCAGATCTTAGTAATGTTTTATTCTCCAATAATATTTCTCATGTAGAGGACGGTTCCT
>JBHIEA010000120.1:0-5818 GCA_046760365.1 bacterium | reverse complement strand
AAACCAGCCGAGAGAATTACTCTGTCCCCCTTAACCCTGATGAGAGGCATGCGCCTGGAGAGGGATAGAAGATATATCGGGAGATTACTGGAGGGTCTTCCTTTAACAGAAGGTGACAGGATAAGAGCCAATTTGTTTGGAACTCGTAGCCAGGATTTCACAGTAGTGTCCAGTTCCCCTAAAGGGGTAGTTTTAATTCACCCCCAGACTGTTATTAGAATGAAGGAAGAAAAGGAGGGAAGAGAAAGAAGAGCTAAGATATCCTATGAAGATATTGGGGGATTGCACAGGGAAATCCAAAAAGTCAGGGAGATGATCGAACTTCCTTTAAAATATCCTCAGGTCTTTGAGAGGTTAGGCATTGAAGCTCCCAAAGGGGTATTGCTGCACGGTCCCCCGGGATGCGGGAAGACTTTGATCGCCCGGGCGGTAGCCAATGAGACCAATGCCTATTTCAACCATATAACCGGTCCGGAAATCATGGGAAAATTTTACGGAGAGAGCGAAGCTCGTCTCCGCGGTGTATTTGAAGATGCCCAAAGAAATGCACCAGCAATTGTATTTATTGATGAAATTGATGCTATTGCCCCCAAACGGGAAGAAATGGGAGGGGAAAAGCAGGTAGAACGAAGAGTGGTTGCTCAACTCCTTGCTTTAATGGATGGGCTGGAGTCTCGGGGGCAGATAATTGTCATTGCCGCTACCAATATCCCTAATGTAATTGATCCTGCCCTAAGAAGACCAGGAAGGTTTGATAGGGAGATTGAGATCAGTATCCCCGATAAAAATGGCAGATTGGAGATACTCCAAATTCATACTCGGGGAATGCCTTTAGCAGAAGATGTGGATTTGGAAAGACTTTCCCAAATTACTCATGGATTTGTGGGAGCAGATTTAGAGGCTTTATGCAGGGAAGCGGCTATGACTGCTCTTAGAGGCATCTTTCCCAGTATTGACTTTGAACTGGAAGAAATTCCCTATGAAACCCTTCTTAAACTTGAAGTGACCATGGATGATTTTATGGAAGCTTTAAAAGAAGTGGAGCCTTCGGCTATTAGGGAAGTATTTACCGAGATTCCCAATGTAAAATGGAGTGATGTAGGGGGACTGGAGAATATAAAAAGTACACTTAGAGAAACAATTGAATGGCCTTTAAAATATTCCAAGCTGTTTGACCATGCAAAAACTAAACCGTCTAAAGGTATGCTCTTGTACGGTCCTCCTGGAACAGGAAAAACCTTACTGGCTAAGGCAGTGGCCAGTGAATCTGAGGTAAATTTTATCTCGGTTAAGGGACCTGAACTGATGAGTAAATTTGTAGGTGAATCAGAACGAGGGGTCCGAGAGGTTTTCAAAAAAGCTAAACAAGCATCTCCCTGTATTGTCTTCTTTGACGAATTAGACAGTTTAGCCCCGGCTCGTGGTGCCGGTTTCGACTCTCACGTAACTGACCGGACAATCAGCCAATTTCTTACCGAGATGGATGGTATAGAGGAGCTTAAGGGGGTGGTAGTTTTAGCAGCTACCAACAGGCTAGATATTGTTGATCCGGCCCTGCTCCGTGCTGGCAGATTTGACTTCCTTCTGGAGCTACCTGTTCCTAATGAGTCAGCGAGAATAGAAATATTTAAAGTTCATACCAAAGGTAAACCCTTAGCTTCCGATGTGGATCTTAAACTCCTGGCCAAAAATGGCGACGGTCTGGTGGGTGCTGATATAGAATCTATCTGTAGGAAAGCCTCTATGCTGGCCATAAGGGAATTTCTGGATAACCAAAAAGACAAAAAGAATAAGGACTATACCAAATTTAAAATTGCGGCTAAGCATTTCAATCAAGCAAGTAAGATGGTAAAGGAAAGTAAAAGAGTGAATAGTCGTTAGTAAATAGTGAATAAATACTAAATACTAGCGACTATTCCCTAACGATTGACGACTAATGAGAAAGCTACTTTATGTACCCATTATCCACACGGAGGCGGATCTAGGAAGCGTGGCTGCTGCAATTGACAAAAGAAGCAGCCAAATGTGTGGAAAAGAACACTGGAACCAACATAAAAAGGCGGTTTCAGGGTTTTGGGATTCCATTGCCAATTATTTTGACCTCCTCGACGCCTCAAATCTTAAGATTTATCAGGATGGACTGATGATAGATGGCGAGATAGGAAAGAAGATCGTTGAGGAGGGGGCAAAGAAGGGAAGCAAAAATTACAAAATTATTCTTAAATTAGTGGGAAGGGGGGCAGAGATAAGGAAAACAGAAGATATCCATCTCCTTAAAAAAGAATATGATACCCTTATTAAGCTCTCCCAAACCAAATCTCCTATAGAAAAAACGCTGGCGTATATAGGACATAAACTGCGCAAAGACCCCCTGATGAAAAAAAGGGACAAATTCATCGCTAAAAGAATAAATGAGACTCTGCAAGATGGGGAAGCAGGGGTTCTTTTTATAGGAGTTTATCATAACGTGCTTCCCCAAGTTTCCCGGGATATTATAGTCTATGAGCTGAAAGAAAAAAGCAAAGTAAAAACCTATTTTGATGAACTTGTTTGGGGAAAAGATGAGAAAAGATTTAAAGAGCTCGCCGAATACCTTGCTTCTCCGGTTAAGGATCCGGGCTTTTGAGTTTTGAGGTGGGAGTATGGCTCGCTTGATTAAAAAGTATGGCAACCGAAGGATGTACGATACTAAAACCAGTCAGCCCATTACACTTTCGGAGCTTGCTGAGCTAATAAAGCAGGGAGAAGAAATTCAGGTGATGGGTCACCCCACCGGCAGGGACCTTACCTCGATAACCTTGATTCAAATCCTTCTGGGACAGGAGAAGGGCAAAAAAGAGTTTTTTTCTGTGATTTTGCGAGAGTTAATAAAGGAAAGAGGAAGTTCTGTGCTAGACCTGTATCCAACCAGCCTTTTTGCTGCCTTGAATGGTGGTTCCTTCTCGGTAGAGAAAGCAAGGAGAACAGTTAGAGAATTGGTAGATAAGAAGGGGGTAAGCAGAGCCGAAGGAGAAAAACTTCTGGAAGGTCTTCGAACCAGGATACAAGAGAACAAGAAGGCTTTAGAAAAGGAGATCGAGGATAAATTAAGAAAGAAGATAAAAGAGGTAGAGAACCTTTACCGACGGCAAATTTTGGAGCTCAGGAAAAATGTGGAAAACTTGAGAGGACTACTGAGTCAGCGTCTGGGGCAAAGATCACCCAAAAAATTATGAAAAGGAGGCTACCATGGCTGGTAAAGAAAAAAAAGAAGAAAGAAACATCGAAATCGACTTTGGTTTAGGAAAAATAAGTTTAGGAGGGATATTTGAAGGGATTGGTAATTTAATTGATCTGGCATCCAAGTTATCCGAGGAAGCCAAAGAAATCAAGAAAGAGGGAGAAATAAAGGGATTAGGTGGGAAAGCAAAAGGAGTATATGGTTTTAGCGTTAGAACCTTAGTTGGAGGCAAGCCAGTTGTAGAAACCTTTGGTAATATTAAACGGAGTAAAGAGGGACCGGTAATAGAAGAAGTTAGAGAACCTATGGTAGATGTTGTTGAAGAGAAAGATTTTGTTCGGGTAATAGCAGAGCTTCCCGGAGTCTCTAAAGAGGATGTAAAAATCAAAATAAATGAAGACATTCTCAATCTTTCTGCAGAAAGGGGAGAGAGAAAATATGCCAAAGAGGTCCTGCTTCCCTTTTCGGCAAAGGAAGATCCGGTAGAATTTTCCTTCAAAAATGGAATACTGGAGCTTAAACTGAGGAAAAAAGAGAGCTAAAAGTTAAATCCTATCTAAAATCTTGAGCTTGTCTCGCCAGAAGTTCCTTTCTCCTATCTTATCTTCGGAGTTCCTCTTCAATTCAGCACCCTTAGAAAAAAACAATATGCAATTTTAGGGAATATGCAGATCTGGATGGGTTTTAGTTGTGGTGACGGAGCTACAAGCCGTTACAGAAGCGGTATTTCAGCAATTTCTCTAAAAAAGAAGTTTGACTTGAAAGATTTTTTTGTTAAAATTTGGATAGAACAAGGGGAAAAATTGAGGATTATTGAGTTAACAAACTGAGGAAAGGCAGGAATATTGAGCGCTTTGGAAGGTAGGCAGGTTCTGACCCAAAGAGCAAAGCAAGTAGCAAGGCTAATGGGTAGAATGAAATTGGCTGAATTTATGAGCCTACCCGAAGAGGAGTTTCAAAAACTCATCGAAGAAGTTGAAAATGACCCTCTGTTTAAGAAGTTAATGAGGTCGGACCCCAAAATTATTGGATACAAGAAACTTCCCTGGACTAAGACTAGCCAACCCAAGATGCTTTCCCTTGATCCCACCATTACTCCTAGCCGAGATACTCTCGAGGTAGAATCTTTCCTAGCTCAGGAAAAAGACCTGGTCTCAACTATAAAAAAGCTCGGGGTGGATAGATTCAAAAAGTATTTTTTAGAGGGGGTACCCGGGATAACTTCTAAGGAGATAGCTCGAGAGTGCGACTTACCTGTAGAAACAGTAAAGAAGATAAATGATTTCGTAGACAGATTCTATCTTGAAAGCAAACTGACTGGCTCACTTCAGGATAATAGGACTGCTAGAATATATTATTCTACCATTGCCTCTATTGAGAAAAATAATGGCGAACTTTCCATAGGTTATTTCTCCCCCGAGATGGCTAGGGGAATCTATCTTATTGATTTTGATAAAGTTGAAAGGATAAAAAAGGTGGAGATTTTTGCTAAAGACGAGATTCGAAAAATTGACTCTTTACTTAACAAGCTGAGGTTGATCAATAGTAGAAAGACCACTATCTATCAGGTAATTCAAAACTTGATAGAGGTTCAGCGTGATTTTCTCCTCTCAGGAGATTTTAAAGATTTGAAGCCCTTTACGCAGGTTTCCTTGAGTAGAAAAATTGGGGTAAATCCATCCCTAATCAGCAGATCCATCAATAGGAGAGCTCTCCGCACTCCACAAGGAAGACAAATTCCCCTTAAGAGGCTCTTTCCCAGCGAACGAGAGATAAGAAAAAAGCTCATCAAAGAAGTTATTGAACAGGAAAAAAATGAAATACAAAATAGGTCCCTTTCCAAGGCTTACAGTGACGAAGAGATTAGAACTCAATTAAGAGAAAAATACGAAACTTCTATTTCTAGACGCTCTATAAGCGATTGCAGGAAAAACTTAAAGATCCCCTCCAGTTTTGAAAGGATGCGTCAATACCGGGAATTTCTAGAGGGAGCATCTACCAAATTGGGCACTTAGTATCTTTGGGGGTGAGATAATGTCACTAGACAAGATCCTGGTAGTAGATGATGAGCAAGCTATTTTAGAATTTCTCTCTCGTAGCTTAGGCGGTGAAGGATACCAAGTCTTAGTGGTGGATAATGGGGAGAGAGCCTTAGCCAAGGTCAGAGAAGAAAAACCAGAGGTGGTGCTCCTGGATATCAGGATGCCGGGAATGGATGGGATAGAGACTCTAGGCCGGATAAGAGAGTTTGATAAAGAGAGCAGCATCATCCTCCTTACCGCCTATGGGAGTATGGATACCGTAGTTGAGGCCATGAAGCTGGGGGCCTATGATTATATCACCAAGCCCTTTGAATTAGAGAAGCTAAAGAGTCTCATTAAAGGAGCCCTGGAAGCAAAGAGACTGGCCAGGAAGGTAGCTCTTCCCAAGAGATTAGAGGAAAGGTATAAACTGGAGAATATTGTCGGCAAAAACCCCAAGATGTTCGAGGTCTACAAAAGGATCGGAAGAGTAGTGGATAACAAAGCCACCGTCCTTATTCTGGGAGAAACCGGAACCGGTAAAGAACTGGTAGCCCGGGCAATCCATTTCAAGGGT
>JBHIEA010000119.1:0-5905 GCA_046760365.1 bacterium | reverse complement strand
CCAGGTGAGTTCACTTTCACGCTGCTCTGGTTGATCATCCCATCTATCTTTCCTAGCCACCCTGCTGTTGGGTGGAGGTGGCTGATTTCGCCGGTACTTGCCGGAAAGCCATCCGCCTGCCACCGGAGACCAAGCCAGAAAGCCGAGTCCTTCCTCTCCACACAGGGGAAGAAGTTCCCACTCGGTACTTCTTACAATGAGGCTATATTCGGCCTGCAAAGAGCTAAAAGATTGCCATCCGTGAATTCTACTGAGCATTAAAGCTTTCTCGAGTTGAGAGGCAGTGTAATTAGAAGCTCCAATATAGCGGATCTTTCCCGCCCGCACTAAATCATCCAGGGCGCCCAAGGTCTCTTCTAATGGGGTTGATGAGTCAAAACAGTGAACCTGGTAAAGATCAACGTAGTCTGTCTGCAGCCTGCGTAGACTCTCATTGATTGACTGGCAAAGGTGCTTTCGTGATGCACCAGTATCATTGGGACCATCTCCAGTAGGAAAAAAGACTTTAGTGGCAACAACCACCGAATCTCTGTTTTTCCTTACTTTTATCCAGGAACCGAGCATTGACTCTGCTACCCCGTTATTATAGGAATCAGCAGTATCGAATAGATTACCCCCAGCCTCCACGAATAAATCTGCCATAGCATGGGCGGTTTTCTCATCAGCGCCCCAACCGAATGTCTGTGTTCCCAAGACAAGCTCAGAAACCTTCAGCCCGGTGCTTCCAAGAAATCGGTACTCCATATCTTCACCTTCCTCCTTTTTATTGGTGGTAAAAAATCACAATCTCTCTGTTTAATAAATCAAGAGAAAGGGCAGTTGACTGGCCAAAACCATGGGATAGTAAATACTATTGAGCTATAAATTCCGTGTTGTCGATTTCCTTATTATTACTTACCTATGGGGATCAAACCCTTAACGAAATAGCGCTGCAGACTGAGGGTTATGATCACGACCGGAGCTATGGCTACCGTTGACATGACCGAGATGTCCCACCACTGGGGTCCCCTTTGAAAGTGTTGAGAGGCAATCAATATGGGCATAGTTCTAGCCTGGTCAAAGGTCAAAATTAAGGCAAAGAGAAACTCATTCCAGGCAAAAATAAAACAGAGAAGAAAAGTAGCGGCCAGGCTAGGCAAAGTCAGGGGAAGAACTACTCTCAAGAATATCTGAGACCGCGAGGCCCCGTCAACCATGGCTGCCTCTTCGATGGAGGTAGGAATTTGCGACAAGAAATTTCTCATCATCCAGGCGGCGATAGGCAAATTGAATGCCGTATAGATGAGGGTCATACCAAGCCAAGTATCGAGAAGATCTAATACCTTGAACATCAAAAATAACGCCAAGGCAACCACAATGGGCGGCATCATCCTCTGGGAGACGATCCAGACCAGGATATCTCGATTACCCAAAGGACCAAGCTTAAACTTAAATCTTGTCAAACCATAGGCGGCCATGGTACCCAATAAGACGGCAAATAAGGAGCTAGTGCTGGCAATTACGGCACTATTAATCAGCGGGGGAATTACCTCTGTTCTCTCGATAGTGAATATCCTTATCCACCACTGCATTACCGGCTTAAAATCTACCCAAGGAACATATTTGGGACCAAGAAAGACGTCTAACTTTGACTTAAAGGAAGTAGTTAGCATCCAATAGATAGGAAATAGAACAAAAACTGCCCAGGCAATGAGTAGGATATAGGTACTTAGCTTCACAAATCTTTCGTTTCTCACAGCTTTCATTCTAAGCTAATCTCCTGAAGGCGTCTGGTCATCAATAAGAAAACAATGGAAATTATCAAGACCGTGATAAAAAGGCTAAAAGCGATGGTGGCCCCATATGCTAAATCGAAGGCACGAAGTCCCAGGCTGTATCCAAATAAAGTCATGCTTTCAGAACTTATCCCGGGACCTCCTCCAGTCAAAATATAGATCTTGTCTACTATCTTGAGAACCTCGACAGCTCTAAGCAGGATTGCCGCGATAGATGCGGGAGCCAGTAAAGGGAAGATAACTTCCCTAAATAGCTGCCAACCAGAGGCACCATCTACCTTGGCAGCTTCGAGCAAAGCCGGCGGAATACTCTGTAGACCAGCAAATAGAATAAGAATCATAAGAGGCGTCCAGTGCCAGATATCCGATAGTATAACTGAATATAGCACTATCTTTGGCTCGGTTAACCAGGCGACGGCAGGAAGACCCAGCAAGGGTAAGATATGGTCGATGGGCCCCCGGGTAGGATTAAACATCATCCTCCACATGTATCCAACTGCAATGGGGGTTAACATCATAGGAAGGAGGAACAAAACTCTAAAAAAAGTGCTCCCTTTGACTTTTCTATTTAGCAGCAAAGCTAACCCCAATCCTAAAACATATTCAATAGCTACCGCACTAACTGCAATTAAGATAGTGTTCGACAAGGCGTTGTAAAAGCGCTCATCAGCAAATAGCCTCCCCCAATTCTTAAGTCCAGCAAAATGAATTTTTAGGCCACCCACAAAAGATACTTTACCAAAGCTCAAAAAGAGGGAGAAAAGGAAGGGAAATATGGTCAAAGTTAAAAGGATTATCACTGCCGGAAGAAGGAACGCTCTTCCTGCTTTCTTTCCTGTAAATGAGCCCCAGATATTTCTCATCAAATTTATTCGCCTTAATATAAGACGTCCCCAGAGGACTAGAAGGGTTCAACCTCTGGGGACGAAAAAAACCAGGTTGGTTCACACTTTCTTTTATTTGGTAGGTAATCCTAGAGATGCTCTATAGTTCTTGAGCTGCTTTTCTCTACCCAGATCTTCGGTTATTTTCTCCCATTCTTTGGCTACATCATCCAGGGCCTGTTTTGCGGTTTTTGCCCCGGCAAGAGCCATGGAAAGTTGAGCATCAAGAGCTTCAAAGTAGCGGAATGCTCCGGGAATTCTTATATCAGCTTGAACGTTGGGATGAGCGATAGTCGCTTCGATAGCTCCCAGATAATCTTCAGGGTGAACAAACCCATATCCATACCAGCCGGCTAACTTCTCAAAATGTGACTTCCGGTAAGGATTAAAACCAGTCTCGGGCGTGGTCACACAGATATAGCTATTCTCCGGACTACCCAGGTATGAAATGAAGTCATAGGCTGCTTCTACATGATCGCTCTTGGCATCAATTGCTGCCAGCCAACCTCCAAAGGCAAGATAGGGTGCATAGTTCACCTCAGGAAAATCTACCCAGGTCTTCTTAACATAGTCCCAGGCCCTGGTGGTTCCCGGAAGTATGCTGTAGCCTACTTTTCCCTTAACCGTGGACTCGGGGCTGGTATCGGCCATAACTCCAATGTCTCCCCAATCTATTGCCAGAGCAGCTTCTCCCACGGCATAAACGGTTCTTATCTCTCCTGAATCCATGTTAATCACGCCGGGAACACCCAATTCTATCATCTCTATCCAGTTTTCAAGGGCCCTCACATGACCAGGATCGTTTATCAGAGGTTTCATAGTCTCGGGATCGAAAAAGAGACCCTGAGCCTGTCCGGGTATGGAGCTAAAAGCTGCCGCTCGAGAAAAAAACGTCCAAAATGCTTGGTCACCCTTCCTCATGGCTTCGGCTACTCCGTATTCTTTCCGGCCATCGCCGTCCCAATCCCATCCATTGAAGAATTCCGCTATATCCCGAACCTGTGCCCAGGTCTTAGGTGGAGCAAGATCATATCCGTATTTGGCTTTGAATTTCGCTTGATACTCGGGATTCTCGATAGCATCTCGGCGGTAGTAGAACATGTGGCTATCCCCATCCATAGGAACGGCATAGATTGTGCCAGCATAGGTCGAGATTCTCTCTCGGTAAACCGGGAGGATGTCCAGCCAATCTATTCTCGTATCTGCCGCAATGAAGGTATCGAGAGGAGCCAACCACTTGTTACTGGCAAAGTCTGCTAGATAGGCGGCTGGAAAAATGATGATATCGTACTTTTTGGCTCCTAGGGCAAATGAGCTGGACATCTTCGGATAGAGTTCCGCCCAGGGAGCAGTAATCAATCTCACTTTTCCTCCAGTTTCTTTCTCCCAGTCAGCTCTAAACATCTGCACTGGTTTGGCAATAAAAGGAGGGGTTTGCGTAAATACAGTAATTTCAACACCCTCAAACTTTTTCTGCGCCAAAGCCTGGGTACTTCCCAGACTGCCCAGGACTATTACCGCACCGCACAGTACCACTACCGCTAATTCTTTGATGAGCCTACCCCTTTTTATTCTTTTGAACATTCTTGACCTCCGTTTTGAGAGACCTTACGTTCTTTCAAACGAGCTATCCTGACGTTTTTGTGTTATTTTCCCTATCACCCCCTTTATAGATATGGTTACCTCCAGTCCTTAAACTCACCTCCCTCCTCGAGCTTATATTTTGTGAAACTATTTATCTATACTATAATGTTTTCTGTGATTCTGTCAACAACCTTGAGGTCTTCAGATTATCCCAGGATAACACCAAAGTAAAACTGCTGAATTGATGCTTACCGGTCTTCCTAGCTTCATCCGACCACGGGCAAATTTTTCTCTTAATAAAAGGCTAATCTTTCCGTCAGAAGTTAAACTGATCAAGTAGAAGTGATGAATCTCGCCAGCGGGGAGGAACTATCTCTCTTGGACATTAAATCTTGCTTCTAGTTTCTCCTGCTTATTATCATCACCATAAAAATTCTACTAAAAAGAGGGAGTATCCACATGAGAAATAGAATGGAAAAGAAAGGAGAGATGGCCAGAGGAGTGGTTTTTCTTCTTACCTGGACCACTTCATTCTCCGGTATCGCCTCCGGAGTTAAATCCTCCACGGCTTTGATCTCGTAGGCAACTGCGCGACCTTGCAAAGCTCTGGAGGGAGCCCAACCGAGGGGATTTGACCTTCCCGTGGCTTCAGCCCACACCCAACCCGATTGGCCGTTAAATTTGAGGGTAGCATTGACCTTTCGATACCCTGGTAAATAAACCAGGGCAGCCGCGTGGCCCGGGACAAGAACGATGGCAGAGCGATAGCCGGCTGCCTTATACATGATGGCCAGAAGAATAGCGTAGTCCTCGCAGTCTCCCTGGGCATTGCCCTTGTCTATTCTGGCCGCTAGCTCATCGGCATTGAGGGCAAATTCACGATACCCAAATTGATCAACATCACTGGTGTACCTGACCCGATCTCTAGCAAAACGAAATATTTTTTCCGCCCTCTGGTAAGGATCAGGATATTTTGTCAAAAATTCCTTTCCGTATTTGTAGGCGAGGTCAGTGTTTTTGCCCAAGCTCTCAAAAGTTATTATGGGGCGAAACCCCTTTTTACTAACTTGAAAAAAACCATCGATCCCTTGAGATCTTGTCCGGCAGATCCTCCAGGAATCGTAGATCTGGTGATCTTTTTTATAGAAAATTTCCTCAACCGCTTGAGTCGGTGAAGCCAGAAAGACCCACCAGGCTAACCCCAATAAAATTACCTTCAGCCTCATTTTATCTTACAAAGACATGGTCAGAGCTGCATGCAATATGATTCCCAGAAATATTAGGTAGCCAAATACATAAATCCCCACGGCGACAGAGTTATCCTTAATACTAAGAAAGGGGATCTTGGGGGTTAATTTGTTAAGAATATTGAATAAGGCAATGCCAATGAGAAGACTTACAAAGAAGCCGAGACTTATCAAAGCCAGCCTCCTAAAGCCCATTAGGCTCTGAACCAATGATCCACCGATAGCCAGGGGAGCTGTGCACGCTCCATGAATGATGAGACCAATAAAGATGGTAAACCCTGCAATAAAGAGCCCTACAGAAACGGGGTCTTTTCCGATGCGCTCTCTTTCATGAATTCTGGGAGTTAAGGCATCCAGTATCCTTATTCCTAGCCAGCCCAGAAATGTGCAAAGAAAAGATATTACCACCAATCTG
>JBHIEA010000118.1:0-5936 GCA_046760365.1 bacterium | reverse complement strand
CTGGGTTTGTTCAGGAAAGATTCAGAGATGTAGAAGATATAGTCGAGCGAGTCCTGGCTAACCTTCTAAAGAGACCAACTTTGACTCTCTCTCATCTAGAGGAAAAAATAATATTGGTGGCCTATGATCTTGCTCCCTCAGACACTGTGGTTATGCAGAAAGATAAAATATTGGGTTTTGCCACCAATATTGGGGGGAGAACATCTCATACTGCTATTATGGCTCGATCATTGAAAATTCCTGCCGTAGTAGGATTGAGAGACATAACCCAGAAGGTGAAACCCGGTTCGGTAATTATCCTGGATGGAAATGAAGGAAAGGTAATTGTTGATCCTACTTTCGAGCAGATAGAACGATACAAAAGAAGTCGGAAGAAGTTTCTCTCTTACCAAAGAAAATTGGAGAATTTGAGATCCTTGCCTCCTCAGACCCTCGATGGTCGAGAAATAGAATTAGCCGTTAATATCGCCGGTCCGGAAGAGATAGACATCGCTCTAAGGGATGGAGCGGAAGGAGTAGGATTATACAGAACCGAGTATCTCTATATGAATAGAGAAACTTTACCCAGTGAGGCTGAACAGATGCAAGCTTATAAAACAGTGGCTGAGAAAGCAGCTCCTAATACCGTGATTATTAGAACATTGGATTTGGGAGGAGATAAATTTCTTTCTCATTTTCCTGTTCCTTCCGAAATTAACCCCTTTATGGGCTGGAGAGCCATAAGGCTATGTTTAGAAAAAGTAGATATCTTTAAGGTTCAGTTAAGGGCTATCTTGAGGGCTGGTAGTTTTGGGAAGGTAAAAATTATGTATCCCATGATCTCAGGAGTTGAGGAAGTCAAGAAGGCCAAGATGATTCTCTCTGAAGTGAAAAGAGAACTAAAAAGAGAGGGAACTCCTTTTTCGGAGGATATCGAGGTAGGAGCAATGATCGAAGTTCCTTCAGCCGCTATAATAGCTGATCTTCTGGCCAAAGAGGTTGATTTCTTTAGCCTGGGGACGAATGATTTAATACAATACAGCCTGGCGGTGGATCGGGTAAATGAGAAGGTAGCCTATCTTTACCAGCCTCTGCACCCCACGATCTTGAGATTGATCGACAATATTATAAAATGCGCTCATCGTCAAGGCATTTGGGTGGGAGCTTGTGGAGAAATGGCCAGTGATCCGTTATTTGTCTTGATTCTTCTAGGATTAGAGGTAGATGAATTTAGTGTAGCCCCGACTTCTCTTCTAGAGATAAAGAAAGTCATTCGGGGGGTGACATGGGAGGAGACGCAAAAGGTAGCCTCAGAGCTTTTGAAATTCAGCACCTCGTACGAAGCCAGAAGATTCGCCCAGAAGAAGCTATCGAAGAGAATTAAAAGAGTCTTGAAAGGAAGTTAAAGTGTGGGATGATCGGAAATCTCTAGAGAAAATTGATAGAGGCAAAATGTGGAAACTCCTATTTGATTTCCCTCTTCAGTGTCGGCGGGCAACTAGGCTGGCAGACAACTTACCCCTTTCTCCTCCCCCAAAATTAAAAAATACTGTAGTATGTGGGTTAGGTGGATCAGCTATAGGAGGTGATATATTAAAGACCCTCCTTTTCCAAAAATTGAAAATACCCATTTTGATCAACCGAACCTATGACTTACCTCGACTGGTAGATGAAGAGACCCTGGTCTTCGCAGTGAGTTATTCAGGGAACACCGAAGAAACTATTTCAGCTTATGAGGAGTGTAAGAAAAGGAGGTCTTTTCTTATTTCCATTTGTAGTGGGGGTAAGTTAAAAGATTTAAGTAAACAGGATGAAGTGCCATGTATAATTGTTCCTTCCGGGATGCCCCCTCGCACGACTGTTGGTTATCTATCCCTTCCCATGCTCAGGATCTTGGAGAGACTAAAATGGATAGAACCCCAAAATTATGATGAGTTACTTCGAGTTTTAGGTAAAGTCAGGGAGAGATGTCATCCAGAAGTTCCCTTGAGCAAAAATCCGGCTAAATTCCTGGCCCAAGAGCTCTTGGGCAAGATACCTCTCGCGTACGGGGTGGAAGGAAAAACGGATGTGATTGCCCACCGTTTAAAGACCCAGTTTAATGAAAATAGTAAAATCCTGGCGGCCTGGAACGTTTTCCCCGAGCTTAACCACAATGAGATTGTGGGGTGGGGAGCGGAAGGAAAGATAGATTTAAAGAGATTTTACCCTATTTTTGTTCGAGATCAAAAGAACGGAGAAAAAATCAAAAAAAGGATTGAAGTTACTCAATCGGTAATAAAAAAAAGAAAAGTAAAATGGGCTGAAATCTGGACAGAAGGAAAAGATAAGTTAACCAGAGTCTTTTCGGCAATATATATGGGAGACTGGGTGAGTTTTTATTTAGCTATAGCTCAAGAGGTTGATCCTACACCAGTGAAGCCAATCGATTTTTTAAAGAAAGAGCTAAGCGAACTCTAGAGATGCCTTATTCATTTCTCTTCCAGTTCTCTCAAGTAGGTAGCTGCTTCTTCAGGAGGAGTAGGATTGATGTAAAAACCTGTTCCCCACTCAAATCCTCCTGTTTTAACTATGCGAGGCATGATCTCTAAATGCCAGTGATAGTCCTCATCTATAGTTTGCCAGTAACCCCTCTCGGGAATGCGATTAGGGGCAACGTGGAAGACAAAATTATAGGGGGGATTGTTCAAGACTTGTGACAATCTTCTCAAAATGGATCTCAGTATCTTGCCTAAACCCATAAGTTCCTCGTCGGAACACCGATCAAAATCGGGACAGTGTTGACGTGGCAGGATCCAGACCTCAAAGGGAAATCTTGCAGCAAAAGGAGTAATACCCACAAAACCACTGTTCACCTCCACTATCCTTGCCCCATAATCTATTTCTTGGTTAATAATATCACAGAAAATGCATCTTTGTTTGTAATTATAATGCCGTTTAGCTCCTTGAAGTTCCTCTTTAATTCGCTTGGGGGTAATAGAAGTAGCTATCAGTTGAGAATGGGAGTGTTCTAAGGATGCACCAGCGTCTTGTCCATAATTTTTAAAGAGGAGAATATATTTAAGTCGTTGATTCTTCTTTAAATCAAGGCTTCTTTCCTTATAAACAGAAAGAACCTTTTTCAGGTGAGGCAGGTCAAAATCGCTAAGGGTTTTTACATGATTGGGGGACTCAATAATTACCTCATGTGCTCCGATCCCATTCATCATATCGAACATTCCCACTCCTCGCCTTCCCGGATCCCCCTCTATACGAAGACCGGGAAATTTATTGGCCACTACTCTGACCTGCCAACCAGGACTATTGGGACGAGTATCCGGGCTTCTCAGGACCAAGATCTCCGGCGGAGTTTTGTCTTCGTTTCCTTCACAAAAAGGACAAAAATGTCCGATTTTTGGAGGCCTTACTCTCTCCCCATGGGTGAAATTGGCTGGTCTTCTTCCTCTCTCGGTGGAGATGATGACCCATCGTCCAACAATGGGGTCCTTTCTTAGTTCTGACATGTCTTTCCCTTCACTATCTCTATTGCATCTCCTTGCATGCACCACGATACCAACCCTCTCTCGCTAAGATGGTCTTTTGGTTAGTTCTAATCGATCCAAATTTTGGGGAGAATTGGTAAGAAGTGTCGAAGATAAATGCCTGCCTGCGGCAGTTTCACTCAGTAAACAAACAATTACCCGAAAGTATCAAATCTGAGATATCTCTTTTACCTTCTTTTCTTGAATCTCATCAATTTCTTTTATGAAGTCATCGGTGAGTGCCTGGATATCTTTTTCGGCTCTTTTTTTCTCATCCTCAGAGATTTCTTTGTTCTTTTCCAGATCGCTTATTTTTCCCCTTGCCTCTCGGCGAACATTTCTAACACTGACTCTGGTCTCTTCGGCCCACTGTTTTATCATCTTGGCTAGCCTTTCCCGTCTTTCCTCAGTCAAAGGGGGAACAATTAACCTAATCACGTTACCATCATTGGTAGGGTTTATACCTAAATCAGAGGCCAAAATCGCCTTTTCTATGGGTCCCAGAACGGATTTGTCCCATGGTTCGATAACTATAAGACGAGGCTCGGGAATAGAAATATTGGAAATTTGCTCAAGGTTCATCCTAGAGTCATAGCAATCGACTTTTATCCCACTGACTAAATCCACCCGGGCTCTTCCTCCTCGCATTCGGGCATACCTTTCGGAGAGACTGCGAACAGACTCTTCCATTCTTTTCTTGCTTTCCTGGTAGATTTCCTTTAACATCGTCTTCTACCTCAAGGTATCTTATCCAGTGACAATTGTGCCCACTTTTTCTCCCAGGAGTATCTTTTTGATATTACCCTTCAGGTGAAGATTAAAGACAATTACAGGAAGCTGATTATCCATACAGAGTGAGATTGCCGTGGCATCCATGACTCCTAATCGGCGATTAAGCACCTCAACATAGCCTATTTTATCGAATTTCTTTGCTTTTTTATTCTTAAGAGGATCGGAAGAATAAATCCCGTCTACCTTGGTAGCTTTTAAAATGACCTCTCCTTCTATTTCTAAGGCACGCAGGGCGGCTGCTGTATCGGTAGTAAAATAGGGATTTCCTGTACCTCCGGCGAAGATAACAACTCTTCCCTTTTCCAGATGGCGCAGAGCTCTTCTTCGAATATAAGGTTCGGCAATCTCTTGCATCCCAATAGCTGTCTGCACTCTGGTAATTACTCCCATCCTTTCCAGAGTATCCTGAAGAGCTAAAGCATTAAGGATGGTAGCTAACATTCCCATGTAATCAGCAGTAGCTCTATCAACTCCCTCTCTAGAGGCTACCTCTCCTCGGAAAATATTGCCTCCTCCTATCATTATCCCCATTTGCACTCCCAATTTTTTAACTTCCTTTATTTCTCGACAAATCTGGTAAACCCGAGCCAATGAAATCCCATAACTCTTTTCATCAGCAAGACTTTCCCCTCCTATCTTCAGAAGAATCCTTTTCCATCTAATTTCTGATCGGCCCATTAATTATTTTGACCTTCTCTTAGCTGGTATCTCACAAAACGCTGGATTTTTACATTCTCACCTACTTTGGCAATGAATTCCTCAAGATGTTGCCGTACTGTTTTTTTTTCATCCTTAAAAAAGGGCTGTTCTAAAAGGCAGGCCTCTGAATAAAATTTCTTCATCCTCCCCTCTACAATTTTGTCAATAATTTTGCTAGGTTTACCTTCCTTTTCAGCCCGAGCTTTCAGAACAGCCCTTTCTTCTTCAAGCACCTTACTCGGGATTTCTTCCGCAGATATCCATCGAGGATCACAGGCAGCAATATGCATAGCAATACTCTTGGCAAATTCCTGAAACTCGGAATTTCTTGCTACAAAGTCAGATTGACAATGAATCTCTACCAGCGTCCCCACTCTTTTATTATGATGAATATAAGAGTTAATAGTACCCTGAGCAGTTTTTTCACCACTTTTTCTCCGGGCAATCTCAATTCCCTTTCTTCTTAAGACTCTCTTTGCCTCTTCAAGATTACCTTTTGTCTCTACCAGGGCCTTCTTACAATCCAAGATTCCGGCTGAAGTTTCTTCTCTTAACCTTCTTACTTTATCAAGTGAAATTTCCATCATTTCTCACCCTTTTTATTTTTCGTCTTTTCCTTTATTTTTTCTGTCTCGACTGTCTTTCCTAAATCCTGGGACTTGCTTATTTTAGGCTTTTTCTTTGCACCTTTTTTTATCTGCTGCGGCTCCTCTTCGGCTCCAATCTCCATCTTCTCCTCTTTTGGTGAGGGTTCTATGGCTAACTCTAATTTTTCTTCACCTTTTTCCTCTACTGCCACCTTTTCCTGGGGTGTCTTGATTTCCTCTGATCGACTTACTCTTGATTCCTCCTTGGTAGTCTCTTCTTCCATTTCTTCTATTTTTTCCTCTTCGGCCTCTTTTTCCAAAATTTGCTGTTTCTTTTCCCAAAGGGTTTTTCCTTCTA
>JBHIEA010000117.1:0-6041 GCA_046760365.1 bacterium | reverse complement strand
GAGTGTCCGAAAATACAGCAATAAAGCGAATTTTCGAATTTCGTGAAAGGCACAAAATTATATAAAAAGAGGGAAAATTTGAAAAAAATACCTAAGTTAACTCAAAGAGAAGAAATTAAAAGTGAACAAATTATTCGGTATATACCCTTAATTCTGTTTGCTGTAGTAATTGCTGTTCTTGGGTTCCTTAATCCGCTTTTCCTTACATCACGCAATATTATAAATATTTTGAGGCAAGCATCTGCTCTTGGGCTTATGGCAATCGGTATAAGTGCAGTGCTCATCGGGGGTGGTATAGACCTTTCAATTCCATCTCTTATGGCCCTGGGTGGCATCCTAGGAGCTATATACATGCGAGAAGGTGGAAACCCAATCCTGGGTGGGTTTATTATGATTGCTGTATGTACTTTTGGAGGAATGATCAATGGCTACGCTGTGGCATATCTTAAGATGATTTCTTTTGTGGTTACCCTTTCCATGATGTATATTGCCATGGGTGCCTCAGTATGGTTAACCAGGGAAGTGAGTATATCTGGTATACCTCCATCTTTCATTGACACAGTTATGGGTAACATCTGGATAATTCCTGTGCCTGTAATCTTCCTTCTCTTGGTTACTGCTATGGTAACGTTCCTGATGCGTAAAAGCCTGTATGGGCGATGGCTTTATGCTGTAGGTTCAGACCCAGAGGTTGCACGGTCTTTAGGTGTACCCAAAGACCGGATAATATTTGGTACTTACGTCTTTTCCGGCTTCTTTGCTGGGCTAGCGGCTATAATTACCACTGCAAGGCTTGTGTCGGCATCATCGAGAATGGGGGCAGAAGGAGTTGTACTAAACGTCGTAGCTTCAGCAGTAGTTGGTGGAGTTAGTATCTATGGGGGTGTAGGTAACCCTCTGGGAGCAGTAGTAGGTGCTGTATTAATCACCCTTATTGGTAACATTATGACTCTGATGCGGGTTACCTATTATATGACTCTTATAGTTAAGGGTTGTGTAGTTGTGGCGTTTATTGCTTTGCACTCGCTTTACAGGCACCGATGAACGATTAAACGCAAGAGGTAGAATATGGAAGTGACTCTCGAAAATCGGCAGCAGGTAAGTGTGAGCATGCGTAATTTTATATTAACCCACGGTTTTGTTCTGGCAATGATTCTGGTATTTATTGGCTTTTCATTGAGCAGTAGAAGCTTCTTAACTCCTAGTAACCTCATATCTATGGTACACGGAGCTGTTCCCATGTTAATCGTTGCATCAGGATTGGCTTTGGTAGTTATGACTGGTAATATTGATATTTCTATCGGTTCCATAACCTTTGTTACTGCCGCACTGGGATCTGTCCTCATGGTTCGCTATGCCATACCACCTGCAATAGGTATACTTATTATCCTGGCAGCTGGAGTAGGCTGTGGTGCACTGAATGGATTTATTGTGAGTGTTCTGAAGGTTAATTCTTTTATTACTACCTTGGGTATGCTCTTTGCTTTAAGGGGTATCGCACTGGTGCTGACTGGTGCCCGGGTGATAAGCATCCCTAAAACATTAAAAGAATTAAGTCATTTCTGCATTGGTCCTGTTTTTGTAGATATTTTGATTGCTCTGGGACTTATATTTTTTGTGCACCTTTTGCGTACCCGAACACCCTTTGGTCGCCACCTTATAGCAACGGGAGGCGGAGCCGAAGTGGCAAAACGAATGGGAGTTAGAGTTTCACGGGTTACGTTTCTGGCATTTTTGCTCTCAGGCTTTTTTGCAAGCATTGGGGGCACTCTTTCCTTATTTCAATTAGGGGCAGTTACACTCCATATGGGGGTGGGGCTTGAATTTACAGGAATTGCTGCTATCGTAATCGGAGGAATCAGTTTATTTGGAGGAAGAGGAACAATTATCCCGGGTGTTTTGCTGGGTGTTATCACCCTTGCAATTATAGAGACAGGCCTTATCCATCTGGGTGCTTCCCCGTATGCTTATTCGTTTGTGCGTGGGGGCATTATTTTCGGAGCTATGTATGCGGACTCACTAAAGTCTGTAGTATACCGGTGAGCAATCTCGTTTTCCGTTATTTTAAAACTCTTAAAAGGAGAAAGGGAATAAAGATGGAAAGAAAAGTAGTGTTAGAAGTTAAGGGGTTATCTAAGTATTTTGGAGGTATAAAAGCTGTCGACGATGTTGATTTGCAACTTTATGAAAATGAAATTATAGGACTGGTTGGGGATAATGGAGCCGGAAAATCAACTCTTATTAAGACTATTTCAGGCTTGTATAGAAAAAATGCAGGTAAAATTTATATAAATGGTGAGGAGGCTGATATAAGTACTCCCATTGACGCCAGAAACTACGGTATTGAAACAGTTTACCAAGATCAGGGACTCATACCAGTTTTAGATGCCGCTTCCAATTTGTATTTAGGAAGAGAAAAATTACAGGATAACATTATCGCGAGATTTTTCAAAATTGTAGATGATAAGTATATGAAAAAGGAGACCACGAGGACACTTAAGGAATTAGGAATAGAACTTAAGGATATAAACTCAGGGATTTTTAATCTTTCTGGGGGGCAAAGGCAAACTGTTGCAATTGGGAGAGCAATACATTGGAGGGAAAGTATTTTGATTTTTGACGAACCCACCAACAATCTTGGGGTGAAGCAAGAAAGAAAAGTGTTAGATTTAATAAGAAGATTAAGGCATGAGTCGAATGTTTCAATTATTGTTATTACTCACAACATAACACATATATTTGAACTTGTAGACAGAATTATAGTTTTGAGAAACGGGAAAAAGGTTGGTGAGAAAATGAAAGAGGAGACCAACCCTAACGAAATAGTTTCCATGATAATTGGAGTGGCATCATAAGAGCGGATTATTCTTCCGGAGATAGGCTCAGGATATATACCCTTGATTTTGCTCTAAAGATAATCAGAACTGGTGTTGATAGATTGGTACCAGCAAAAGGTCTGGAGCTAATTGGGGAGTTTAAAAAGTATAACAGGAGGAGAAAATAAATGGAAAATAATCAGAAAAAGGCGTCAATTCCAAATTGGATAGAAAAGCATCCCTTCCCACCAGAGAAAAAAAGGGCGGTGCTCATTACCAAAAATATGGAAATCTCTACTCTTTATGGATTCCAGGGAACTCAGGTTAAATCTCAGATCTTCGTTAGCACTGATAAAATCACCTTTAGCGACTGGACCTTGCCCCCTGGTGCACAAATCGAGCCCCCTGGGTTACACAATCATGGTGACGAAATCTACTATTTTCTTGAGGGAGACCCCATTGCCTTTAACCCGGAGAAAGGTGAAGTTTATCAACTCCATGCAGGTGATGCTCTCCTGATTCCTCAAGGGACCAGGCACCAGATTTTTAACTTCACTAATAAGAAGATCCGTGCGCTCAGCGTGGTTGCTCCACGGATTTGGGTCGAGGATGCAGTAGGTACAAGGATACCTACAGTAAAAAAACCAAAATTTTACAAAGGAGAATAGAAAGGCTTTAAAATGACAGCGAATGTAGATTATTTAAGAAAATGGCCGGTAGACGGAGCGAAGAGTCGGAGGGAGAAAAGGCTAGTGGTCATCAAACAGGATAACCATCTACACTTAATACATGGACAAAAACGACATGTCTTAGTCTCTATCATCGTTAGCAATGATTACCTGAGCGCAGGGCTGCTAACTATCCCTGTTGGTGGATATTCAGAGATGGAAATTCATTCCGGTGATGAAACCTTATACGCTCTGGAGGGAGACTTAACTGTTCGTACGATAGGGTCTGAAGAAAAGGAGGATGAAAAAAGTGCTACCCACATGAGTCATCTGGTAGAGCAAGGAGAGAAGATGCTGATCCCTGAGGGTACCCGACACCAGTACCTAAACTTTACCAATGCCCCGCTAAGAATGTTCTTTGCCGTTGCTCCCAAATTATGAAAGGTCTGGGAATGGATGTACTATGCCTAGGTCTGGTAATAGCCGATGTGTTAGTCAAACTAAAACCTGGCTACACTAGCTTTAATGACGATTTAACGGTGGTGAAGAAGATAACCCTTTCTGGCGGAGGTAATGCACTGAATACAGCTTTAGCTTTATCAAAGCTGGGAATGAACACTGGTGTTGCAGGTAAGGTGGGCTGCGATTACTTCGGGGATTTTCTGATAAATGTAATGAAAGGGCACGGCTGTGACATTCGAGGCATAATAAGAGATCCCAATGTCAATACTTCAGTAACGGTTGCCTTAGTAAGACCTGATGGCCAGAGGAATTTTCTCCATTACAGTGCAGCGAGCGCATCTTTAGATCTAAAGGATGTAGATTTTCACCTTATCTCCGAGAGCAAAATCTTACATATTGGGGGTACGCTCTTACTGCCGGGATTAGATGGAGTGCCTATGGCTAATATTTTAAGAAACGCGCAAGAAAGGAAGGTGATGACATCGCTCGATGTTTCATGGGACCCTCGTGGCAGGTGGATGCAAGAATTAGAGCCCTGTTTGAGATATGTAGATATATTTTTGCCCAATCTGGAAGAAGGTATAAGGTTGACCGGAAAAGAAAACCCAAGAGAAGTGGCTGATGTTCTACTTTCTTACGGCATAAGAATTGTGGGGTTAAAATTGGGAGATAAGGGATGCTATTTAAAAACAGGTAATGAGGAATTTACATTGCCCGCAATTAAAATTAAGACAGTAGACCTTACCGGGGCAGGGGATAGTTTCATTGCCGGATTTCTAACCGGCATAAGCAAGGGCTTTAGCGTAGAGAAGAGTGGGATGTTGGCTAACGCTGTTGGAGCAATGTGTGTTGCCTCTTTAGGTGCTACCCAAGGGGTGAAGACCTTGGAGGAAACACTCGACTTTATGAATGAGACAGATCTATTCTGCTAGGACCTAGAGTTACCACGGAAAAGACTATATGATAAAAATAGCCTCATCGTTAGCTTGTGCTGATCACAGCCGACTAGGAGAGGTAGTTAAAGAACTAACGAATGCTGGGGTAGACTTATTACATTTCGACATAATGGACGGCCACTTTGTAGAAAACTTCGCTATGAGCCAACTAGAAATGATATCCCTTAGATCCAAAACTAGTCTGCCTTTCGATCTCCATTTAGCTATTGAGAATCCAACCCGGTACATTAATCTCTTTGCCGAAGCCGGAGCTGATAGCATCTCTGTCCATGTAGAAAGTTGTGTCTCTTTATGTCGCTTAATTGAAAAAATCAAAAAACATGGATTAAAAGTTTCACTTGCGCTCAATCCCTACACTCCTCTTGCTACCATCGAGTATGCATTAAATGATGTCAACATGGTGTTGTTGATGACAGTACCTCCAGGCTTCCGAGGACAATCCTATGTGCCTCAGGTATTAGTAAAGATCAAACAACTCAGAAAAATCGTCACCGAGCGGGAACTAAACGTTGACATTCAGGTGGATGGAGGAGTATATGAAGATACGATAGCAAAGATGGCTGAGGCTGGTGCAAACATATTTGTAGTTGGAGCGGCAATATTTGACAGTACCGTGGGCATTAGGCGTGCAACTATTTTGCTAAAAGACCTAGCAATAAAGGCATACAAAAAAAAATCTTACCAGTCTTGAACTTTCTCTCCGGCTCTGGACAGTAGTTTGTTCAGTTCCCGTTAATTTCAAATGTGGAATTCTACGATATCACCGTCTTCTAAAGGGTGAGTTCGATCGACTTGTTGACCATCAAATTTGCTCGAGCCCCACAGACGAACATATCGGAGACTCCGAGCGAAATCCTTGTGAATGGCTCTCGCTGCGTCGAGGACTACACTTCCCTTTTTAAGAACCACAGGGTCTTTAAGATCGGCTGGTTCTCCGGGCTCTTTAGTGTATACTCGAATAATATTTAAGGCCTGGTAAATTTCTTTCTTGAGTGCAGTCCAACTTCTGGAATCCCTGCTAGATATGGAGATAATGGGGAATTTTTCAGCGTAAAGATCCTTTAATGCTTCCAGACGTTCGTCAGCTCCCTCAAGATCGCTTTTATTTCCCAAGACTATGGTCTTCTTATAAGCATCGC
>JBHIEA010000116.1:0-6043 GCA_046760365.1 bacterium | reverse complement strand
TGCCCTGCTCTGGACCCTGAAGAAACTTACTCTGTGGTTAGCAGGGCCAGGGAAGTAAGCCGCCTGCCTCTCATCACCAAGCTCTCTCCCAACGTGGGGAATATCGAAGAAATCGCCATCGCTGCTCAGGAAGCTGGCTCTGATGGCATCTCACTTGTCAACACCTTCCTGGCCATGGCAGTAGATGTTGAGAAGAGAAAGCCCAGACTGGCAAACGTGTTGGGAGGGTTGAGCGGGCCGGCTATAAAGCCTATAGCCCTGCGGATGGTATACCAGGTGACACAGAAGGTGAACATCCCGGTGATTGGCATCGGAGGTATTACTTCAGCCGAGGATGCGCTTGAGTTTCTGATTGTGGGAGCCAAAGCGGTTGAGGTGGGAACCTGGAATCTTGTGGACCCTGAGGCGACAATTAATATCATCGATGGCCTTGAGTCATACTGCGAGGAGAAAAAAATAGCGAGGATAGAAGATATAATCGGAACCCTAGAGACAGAGCAGGCTGAATGTTAGAATTGAGAGACCTGATAATAAGTAAAGAATGACTGTGGCCTTAAAAGAGGAAACTGAATGAGAGTAAAAAGCGAAGTCGGGAAGAAAATTATAGTTGCTCTGGATGTTGAAAATGCTGAAGAAGCTCTCTCTTTAGTTCAAAAACTTGATGCTGCTGAAATCTTTAAAGTGGGATTGAGGCTTTTCACCGCCGAAGGACCATCTCTCCTTGAAAAAATCAGAAAGCAGGGAAAGATGGTCTTCCTCGACCTCAAGCTCCATGACATTCCGAGCACTGTGGCTGAAGCGGTAAGGGCAGGAGTAAGACACGACGTAGCGATGATGACTCTTCATGCCTCGGGAGGGAAAGAAATGATGATCAGAGCAGAAGAAGCAGCCAGGGATGAGGCAGAGAAGAGGAGCCTGAATAAGCCGTTTCTCCTCGGTGTTACCGTTTTAACCAGCCTCAGGAACGAAGACCTCAAAGAGCTGGGAATCAGAGAAGGAATTGAACAGCACGTGCTCAGGCTGGCCAGACTCGTCAAGGAGAGCGGCCTGGGAGGAGCTGTCTGCTCTGCCCGTGAACTGGAAATAATCAGGAGTGAGCTGGGAAAAGATTTTACGCTCGTTGTTCCTGGCATAAGGCCTGCTTTGGCAGCAGCCCATGACCAGAAGAGAATTATGACCCCTGCTCAAGCCCTTGAGAAAGGAGCTGGATATCTTGTCATAGGAAGGCCGATTATTAAAGCCCCCTCGCCTGAGGAGGCATTTTCAAAAATTGTGGAAGAGCTAACCTGGACTATTCACAAATAGTCCAGGTTTCCCTGAATTATTCATTCCTATTTTCTTCTAGATTGAACGGTAAATCGTCCATACTGCAAAAATGAGGCGCAATAAATTATAGGTAACTGCCAGCAAAACTACGGCCACAGCCACATTCACCACCAGATAGGGAACTGCTTTCTCCCTCGGGGTTTCAAGAATCCCTGATGTAAGTCCCAGATAGTGAAGATAAATCCCGTACAGGCTGACTAGAATTCCCAGAGTCCAGAGAGGATAGGCTATGTAGAAAACTCCTCCCAGCCAGACAGGTGTCATGCTGTAAACAGCAAGTTTCATGGCAGCAAGCCTGTTGTGGGATGAGGAAAAACTGGGGGCGAGAAAATCAATAACCAAACCGAGGAGGTAGACAGAAACCAGAGTCAGAATGTAGAGCAGAATGCTGCGGAAAAAAGCCATGCCAATACCATAGGTTATCCACCCTTTGAGCGGTACCCTGACTCCGATAAAGCCATAAGCGATGAACTGAGCACAGGCCGGGATGCCGGCCAGAATGCCAGCGTAAGAGGTGTAGAGAAAAGAAAGAGGGGTTGGTTCCTCTTTAATCTTCTCCCATTCCTCCCTGGGCCTGACCATTATTCCCCGCACTCTGTCCAGCAAATCCATGACCACCTGACCCTCAATTCCTAGCCTGAACTATTCATAAAAAAGGCCGGCAATACTATTTAACCTAAATGCAATCAAGAGGCTAGAATGATTCCTAAACTCATCATCGTCGAAAAACCTTTTTTATCTATTTTATTCATAATTGCCGGCATTTTTTACTCTTGGGGCAAGTAACTATACAATCTCCTTTTTACCATGTCAAATGTTTCCCCCCTTAACTATGGAGGCGCGGGTCGGATTCGAACCGACGAATCGAGGTTTTGCAGACCTCTCCCTTAGCCACTTGGGTACCGCGCCTTTTTTCTCACTTTGAAGACTCCATCATTAAACTAGCAAACACCCGAATTTCTGTCAATTAAGAAAGTTTTAAGACAAGAGCTTTCTTAATTTTCACTTTTGAAGAAATTTATTTATAAGTCACTCCAACTGAGCTTAATGACTCAATTTTTGCTTTAATCTCTCTGCTTCATTCAGGTAAAACTGCTCTTCTTTCTTTTTTCCTAAAAATGCATATATTCTCGCCAACAGAAGACATCCGCTTAGCGTATACTTATCTTTGGGTTCAATGGCTATGCCCTTCTTGCATAACTCAATCGCCTCTTCAATATTGGTTTTCAGACCAAAGTAATAGTTTGCTATCAAGAAATAGGGAATGTTATACCAGGGAGCACTTTCTATTGTCATTCGATAGTAAGGAATAGCCTCTCCGTATCTGCCTCTAGCTCTCAAGTATTCTGCTATATTCTGAGATGCCTTAAAATTACTGGGATTATTTTCAAGCTCTTTCTTATAGTACTCGAAAGCTTTTTTGCTATCACCTCTGGCCATAGCGATCTGTGCTAGATTAAAATAAGCATCCATTAATAAGGGGTCAACTTCTAAAGCTCTGCGTATGTAGGATTCTGCGAAACTGAAATCTCCTTTTAGGATGTAAATTTCGCCAATTTTATTCAAAACTTTTGCGTTTGAGCCTTCAAGGCTGATTGATTTCTCAAAAGCAGCCAATGATTTTTCATACTCCTTTTTTAAAAAATATATCAGACCTATCTGAGTATAGAGATCTTGTTTTTTCTCAAAGTTGTGCAGGAATCTCGTTGCTTCTTCCAGTGCTTTGTCAAGTTTATCGAGTTCGATATATGCAAGGACAATTTTCATCATAGCTACATTATGAAGAGGATTAATCTCAAGAGCCTTATAGTAACTTTGCAGGGCTTCCTTATACATTTTCTTCTGTTCGTAGCAGCTTCCAAGAGAGATGTAGCCATCCACCATTTGAGCCTCTTTTTTTACTAATATCTTTAATTTTTCTATGGCTTCCTCGTATTTGTGGCTCTGCATCAAAATTAAAGCATTCTTAAAGTCTTTATAGATATCGATTTTTTCTTTAGGATCAGGCAAATTTTCCTCTCCTGAAGTATCCACCCGGGTGCTTACATATCCCAAAGAGGCTAGCTTTTCGGCAATTTCAGAATAGCTGCCTTTCACTTGCTCAGAAACTAAGCTATTTTTCGATTTTTCTTCGATAAATCGCTGAATCTTCTTCCTCATCTCCATGACCACAGCTCTTTTGCTGCCTGCAAGGTTGCGCCTTTCTTCGCTGTCTTCTTTAATCTCGAAAAGTTCCTCCAAAGGAGCATTGATGTACTTCCATCCTTCAGAATAAATTCCCTTGAGTTCTGACCATCCAAAATGAATCCTTGGATAATAGGTTTCAGTGTAGGCTATGTCCTTTTTCCTCACTTTTCCTCCGAATAGCAGAGGAAGAAGAGATTCGCCTTGGTAAGAGTTCGGTATTCTGACTTTCATGGCATGAAGAATAGTGGGCGCAATATCAACAAGCTCGACAATATTATCTACGCATTTAACAGGAAATGGAACAGGTCCCCTTATGATGAGCGGAACCCAAACCGCAGGCTCGTAAATAAAAAAACCATGTTCATCCTCTTTATGCTGACCTAGGCTCTCACCGTGATCAGAAGTTATGATAATAAGACTTTTATCGAATATAGCCTCTTCTTCAAGAAAAGAGAAAAATTTCCCAAGCTCATAATCAGTATATTCAACCTCTCCTCGGTATAAATCGTCTGGATATTTTCTGGCGAAAGCAGCGGGAGGTGTATAAGGGGCATGTGGGTCGTAAAGATGAATCCAAATGAAAAATTTTTTATCCTTATACTCCCGCAGCCAGCTTTTAGCTGCTTTCAGGACCTCTCCTGCATCTCGCTGAACATCCTGTAAAGAGAAGGCAGCATTGTCTGAATTTTCGAACTCATCAGAATAATAGTCAAACCCTTGGTCAATTTCCCAGTATGAACTCAGCACATAGGCTCCGATAAAAGCCGCGGTAAGAAACCCAGCGTCTTTTAACACCTCGCTCACTAACTCCAGTTCCTGGGGGACGATAAAAAGACCATTGTCCCGGACCTGATTATATAACGGATAGGTGCCGGATAAAATGGTTGTATGAGAAGGGAGAGTTAACGGCGTTTGAGCAATACATCTTTTAAAAAAGATTCCATCTCTTGCTATTCTATCCAGATTTGGAGTGAGTGCTTTTTCTTTTCCATATATACTAACATAATCTGCTCTTAAAGTATCAATCGTAACCAGTATTATGTTTAGGTCTTTGAGTTTTTTCTTAGATAAAGTGCCAGTTTTTCCTTCTTGTAAAAAAAAGCAAGAAAAGAAAAAACCGATAAAAAGCGCAAATAAGAGAATTTTTTTCTTAGGAGTAGAATTCATTATTTCTCTCTTTCTATTTCATAATCATTTTAAGATTAATCTTCAACTCTGCTGACATATTAAGCCTCTCTGTGCGGATTTCCTCCTTCCAGCTATCACAAAGAGTGTAAAAAAGTATAGAATGCGGCACCAAGAGATGTCAAGTATAATGGGGATAACTCTTAGCAAGCCAGTACGATGGAGGAAAGCTCAAAAACTAGGAACTAACTCTATTGCATCATCCAGAGAATGTAAATTTTTAGCTTCTTCCGCTCATTTTTCGGAGGATATTTTTCACGATGTAGGCAGCCATGGAAGGGTTAGCAATCAACCTCCTCTTACAGTAGGCGGTGGCGTACTTCCACTTCTCAGCAAAAGGGACATAGAGACGGACGAGAATGCCGGAGCGGACGAGTTCGTCCTGGAATTTTTGCTTGGGAACTCCCATCAGCATCTGCACCTCATATTCGTCCTTTTTCTTATTCAACCTTTGGGCGATGTTAAGAGCTTCGTTTACTACTGCCTCATCGTGAGTTGCTATCTCCGGGTAATGCCCTTCCTTGAAAAGAATTTCAAGCTGTTGAAGAAGTTTCTTCTTCATCTGAGGTTTACTCTGGAAGGCAATCTCTTTTGGCTCGTTGTAAATCCCGATGCAGATGCGAATCCTTGCTTCCATCCCTTTCAGGGAAAGGATGTCGCTGTCAGTGCGGAAGAGGCGAGACTGAAGGACGGTGCCCAGAGTGGGATGTTCCTTTTTCAGAGAGCGATAAATGTCAAGAGTCATGTCAGTGTAATTGTGATCTTCCATGTCGATGGTGACATCTATCCCGAATTTTTCTGCTTGGTGGACAATCCCGGCTATAACCTCCCGGCAGTAGTCTGCACCCCGGTGGCTGCCGAGCTGGCTTGGTTTCATCGAAAGCGTGGCATACTCCTGGCGGCCAAGGACATTGATGAGCCTTTGATAAATATCCACTGTGTAGTGAACTTCCTCGTCGCTCTCCATCTCCTCACCTAGGAGGTCAATGGTGGAACACACCCTTCTCTGCTCCCAGAGTGTACGCGCAGTTTCCACAGCTTTCTGGATGCTATCACCCGCAACATAAGGACGGGCAAAAAGTCTGACCAGGAGGGAAGGGGTGAGATTTATGACTGCACTTTTAAAACCCATCTATGTCTCCTTTATGTTTATGAATTTATCATCTCCAAGCACACCCGCAAACAATAAAAAATGACGTTGTACCTGAATAACACGGAAGTATTTATCCGGAAAAGAAAAATAAAATTAATCCATTTCCAGTAAAACTTCAAGAATTTGTTTGGAAAGGGAAGCATCTTTTTTTCCGTGATAATCAAGCATAATATTAAAAGGAAGAAGAAAGAA
>JBHIEA010000115.1:0-6089 GCA_046760365.1 bacterium | reverse complement strand
AACAAAAGGCCCATCAATACCATACTTGAAACCGGTGAGACCTGGGACATAATATTGCCCTATATCGACAAGTTTACGGAAGCGACCGGTGTCAAAGTAAATGTTGAGAGAGTAGCTTCGCCCGTAGTATATTCAAAGGAAAACGTGGAACTTATTGCGGAAACTGGCGCCTACGATGTTGTCTACGTCGAAACTGCATGGACTACCGAGTGGTCAGGATTTTTGTACGACTTGGAAGAGTTGGCTGCCAAGTGGGATCCAAAAGGTGTTGCAGGCCTTCACGAGGATCTAGCGTTCCACTCCCCATCAATTCTAATTGCTGGTCAGGCCTACGGCAAGCAAATGGTCCTACCATTCTACACCTATCAAATGGCCATGTTTATCCGCCAGGATGTCTTCAATGACCCCACGGAGAAGGCTAACTTCAAGGCTAAATATGGCTACGACCTGAAGCCTCCTACGACAGAAGCAGAGCTATATGACCAGGCAGAGTTTTTCACCAGGAAGAAAGGGGACCTGTTGAAAGGCAAGCCTCTTGAGCATGACCTTTATGGTTTAGCTATGATGGCAGGCGCATATCAGATAAATGATGAGATATCCTCTCGCATCTGGGGCAAGGGATCGGATTATGTCACAGTAGTAAGGAATCCCGATGGCAGCTTGAAGGAATTTGTGATCACCGAAGGGAACAAGAGAGCGCTCAGAGAATCCTTGCTGGAGTATTTTAGGGAACTTCGATGGGCCTCCCCGGGTTGTCTAACTGCTAACTTTGACTTTGTTTCTGCTCAGATGGGAGAAGGTCGTGCCATCATCGTGCCTCACATGTTCATCAATCTCTTTGACTGGACCAGAAAAGAGCTCGAGAAGCATGTTCCTGGGGGTAAATTGGGCCTATATCCGACCGTTGGTGGTCAGCCCTACACTGGTGCCTGGTCGTATGGGGTAGCCAAGGCCAGTAAGAATCCCGAAGCTGCCTATTGGCTAGTCCGATACATTGCTTCTTTTGAAGCTCAGGAGGCAGTCATGAAAGTAGGTGGACAGCCCACCACCAGAATAGATGTTTTACAGGATCCATATTGGCGGACCCCTGAAATGCGCTATCCATTCGAACTCATCACCGATTACCTTGTGGACATCTATACAAAACAGGCCAAGTATGTCCCCAACTATTGGTATTTCAATACCAAGGCCGGCGGTAAAGTCTATGAGATGCAAATGGATGTCTTCCACAAGCCCATGGGAAGGGAGGCTACAATTGACGAAGCTGTGGCTGAGACTGTGGCCAAAACTCTGGAGTTGACGTCCAAGTTCGACACTGTACCGATTCGTGAGGAAAGGTAATAAGGGGTATGAAGGGCACCCCAAGGGTACCCCCTTGGGGTGCCCCGGCTTTAGCTAGCAAAAGTCAGAGGAGGCAGGGTGAACACTAAGAGGGACACTAATATGGAAGAAGAAACTACAAATCAAGCTACACTAGAAGAATATGCAGTAGCCAGAAAACCATCGATCTGGGAGGTCTTTACCAGCGAGCGGTACTTTAAATGGACGCTCCTCATTCCGCTGCTTATTCTACTGGGAGTTTTCCTGTTTTACCCCTTCATTTATTGTATTTATTACTCCTTTCAGGAGTGGGGTATGCGCGGGGAGGCCATTTTCGTTGGTCTGCATAACTACAGGGAGATGTTGAACGATAAGGCGTTTTTGGAGGCCCTTGGCCGCACTTTTTATGTTCTCGTGATCTGCATCACTTTTGAGTTGCTCATTGGTTTAGGTCTCGCCTTGCTGTGGAATCGGGAATTCAAAGGGCAGAACATAGTACGAGGACTTGCCCTTTTGCCCTTGCTGGTAGCTCCTCTTATTTTGTCATTGCTGTGGAACTTCATGTTTGAATATGATTTTGGGGCAGTAAATCAAATTTTAGATGCTATTGGATTGGGGAGGGTCTATTGGTGGTCGCCCCAATTTGCACTCTATACCATTTGTCTTATAACCATCTGGCAGTGGTTCCCATTTTCAGTATTCGTGTTAGTTGCTGGTTTAAGAAGCCTACCTAGAGACGTCTTCGAAGCTGCAAAGGTGGATGGTGCATCTAAGTGGTATACCTTTCGTAGACTGACGCTGCCGATGTTAAGCCCGCTGATCATGATCATTGTTGTATTGAGGGCAATGTGGTTAATAAGATTGTTTGACCCTCTTTATGGAACAACGCGAGGAGGTGTCAGAACCGAGCTGTTGGACTGGACGGTTTACCGGACTGCATTCGTTTTCTTCGATATTGGCTATGGTTCTGCGATGGCAATATTCTCTCTGCTTTTGACTATTGCTATTTCTGCCGTAATGTTCCGATTACTGATGAAGGCATTAGGCGAGATAAAGTAAACCTCAAGCCAAAGTCGAATCAAAAAATGCATCTCATAAAATATGCTTAACCTATGAAGCTCAAAATATGTGGAAGGTGAAAAATGGTCAGAAAGGTCCTATTTTGGTTGGTAACGTTGGTTGTTCTGTTTATTGTGATAGCTCCGTTAACGTGGATCTATCTAACTGCAGTTAAGTCTCCTGGCGACGTATTTACGACAGAGTTTAAAAAGCTAATTTTTTTTGAACCCACCCTGGATAATTTTAAGCTTTTGTTTACACACTACTCATACTGGTATAATCTGGCAAATACAGCCATTGTTACTGTGGTCAGCACAGGGGTTGTTATGGTTGTTTCAATGCTTGCTGCTTATAGTTTTGCTCGCTGGAACACGGGCTATGGGCACCTGCTCTTTCTCACCATTTCAACGAGGATGTTCCCGGGTGTGGTGGCTGCCATCCCCTTCTTTATTATGTATCGTACCTTTGGATTGCTTGACACCCACGCCGGAATAATTCTGTTGTATATTTACTTTAACACCTCATTTGCCACTTTCCTGTTATATGGGTTCTTCAAAGAGATTCCCAAGGAACTGGAACAAGCAGCGATGATAGACGGTTACGGACGGATGGAAATTTTCCGGAAAATAGTATTCCCTCTGGTTGGGCCAGGTCTTGCAGTTACCACGGTATTCTGTTTGATATGGTCATGGAACGAATTTTTCTTCGCCTTTTTGTTTACCCGACTATCTGCAAGAACAGCTACGGTACTGATATCGTCCTTCTGGGGTTCCATTGAAGTTCAATACGGGCCTATGGCGGCTGGCGCCGCTATTACCATATTACCGACATTAATAGCGGCCTGGTTCATGCAGCGATATATAATTCGAGGCCTGACTTTTGGAGCAGTGAAAGGTTAAGAGAGGAGGACATGATTTTTCGTGTACTGTTCGGAGCTCGTATAATGCATCTTGGTGATATAATGGTAGGGATAAAGAGTGAAAAAAATAAAACAATTATATCAAGGATGATGAAATATGCTACCGCGAATGACAATGGGAACTTGGCTTTTCTGGTCAATTCTGTCCTGGTTTTTCTTCAATCTAATCTGGCTCAAGTTTGTGGAAAAATTTGTTCCTCAATGGGTAGGAGCCATCGTGGCCACCATGATTGCCGTGGCGCTTTTTAAATATGGTCCGCGACCCGAGGAAGAAGAGGAGGAAGAATAGCCATGGCAGAAGTAAGACTTGAAAATGTAACCAAATTATATGGGCGGAAGATGGCCGTTAAAGGGGTCAGTTTTACCTGTAAGGAAGGAGAGTTCTTCTCTATTGTTGGTCCAACCGGCGCCGGCAAGACCACAATTCTCAAGATGATTGCCGGCGTAGAGGACGTTACTTCAGGGCAGATATATTTCAATGGCCGTGCAGTGAATGACCTTTCTCCTCAGGAAAGAAATGTGTCCATGGCTTTCGAAACCTACAACCTCTATCCCCACTTTAGTGTTTATGACAATATTGCTTTTCCCTTGCGGGCTCCGCGATGGGGCCTGAAGCTGTCCCCGCAAGAAGAACGACGAAGGGTCGAAGAAATAGCAAACTTTCTTGGGATTGAAGAACTGGTTGATAGGTTACCGCAACACTTGAGTGGGGGTCAGAAGCAGCGGGTATCATTGGCCAGAGCTCTGGTAAGGAAACCCGAGGTTTATCTGCTTGATGAACCCATCGCGCACCTTGATGCCAGATTGAAGTTCTCCACGCAAACGCTGCTCAAGGAATTTGCCCACAGGTACCGAAGCACCACTATCTACGTGACCCATGATTTCCGAGAGGCTCTAGCTTTGTCAGACCGTGTGGTAGTTTTGAGAAAAGGTGTAATAGAGCAAGAGAGCACGCCTGAGGAGGTTTACTCTACTCCAGCAACTGATTTCGTGGGAAGGTTAATTGGTGAGCCTCCCATGAATCTCATAGATGGTGAAATCATTACCCGGGATGGTAAGACATTCTTAAAAGCCGGGGAGGATTTGACCATCCAGATTCGAGATGATCTTGTAGACTCGATGAGAAAAGCAGCCAGACAGGAAGATAGCAAAACTGTGGTCCGTCTTGGTATCAGATGTGAGCATATAAACTTAAGCAGACAGAAGATTTCAGGAAATTGTTTCCAGCTGCCGGTGTACGCAATTGCTCATGAAGGTGAGAGCAGCGTAGTTACCTTCGAGTTAAAGGATACCTTTCTTTATGTGAGGACAAGGGGTCTTTGTAACTATGATGAGTCGGAGATGGTCTGGCTCGATTTTGACCAGAATTACATATTTTTCTATAAGAAGACAGTAGAAATATCTAAAGCATAGGAGCCCTGAAAAGTGAGCAGAGTTGCTCTTAACCATGTATGGAAGATTTACCCACGAGGGAACGTAGTAGCAGTCAAAGACCTGACTTTTACCTGCCATGATAAGGAGTTTCTGGCCATTGTGGGCCCCTCTGGAGGCGGAAAAAGCTCTACTTTGCGTATGCTGGCCGGGTTGGAGGAGATTACTCGGGGTGAGATTCTATTTGACGGAAAAGTTGTGAATCACCTGGACCCCGCGGAAAGAAATATTGCTCTTGCTTTTGAGTCATATGCCCTTTACCAGCGATTGAATGTTTACGAAAATATAGCCTTTCCTCTCCGGGCAAGGGGAATGAAGGACGTTGAGATAGATAAAAAGGTCAAGTCCATCGCTGAGCTCCTTGATCTTACCTCGGTCTTGAATAAATATTCATCATCTTTGGCCGGTGGTCTTCAGCAGAGGGTCTCCTTAGCCCGGGCTTTAGTCCGAAAACCAAACGTGACGCTTCTCGATGAGCCTATCTCCCACATGGATCAGCGTGTACGACACGAGCTTAGAGCTCGAATCCGCCGACTCCATGACGACCTCGGTCTCACCACTATCTATGTTACCCATGACCAGGCTGAAGCAGTTTTCCTATGCGACCGACTGGCAGTTCTGCACCAGGCTGAGTTGCAACAGATTGGAACGGTAGAAGAGATACGGAGCCAGCCGGCAAACCGGTTCGTAGCGTACTTTGTGGGAGAGCCGGCAATGAACTTTATCAACGGGCGGATCGAGACCCTGCAGAGTGTTTTCATTCCACCGACCGAAGGTAAGAGGGTCTTTACATTCAAGGGAGAGATAGACCCGAAATATGTGGGTGCTGAGATTACCGTTGGCGTCCGTCCTCAGCAAATCAAAGTCTATCGAGCTACAAAAGAGGAAAATACCATTCCCGGTTCAGTGAGAATTATTGAGTTCCAGGGAGATAAGACGGTCTTGACGATGGAGCTTGGAGATGGGGCTAATAGCGATGTTAAAGCCGTTGTTCCGGCAACCGAAAAATATAATATAAGCGACACTGTTTGGCTATATTTCAGTCCTGATATTATTCACCTCTTCGATAAAGACACCCCTATACTCCGAAGGAAAAGCCGGTGAATTGGTAAGTTATGTTCTGTTATTCTTTTTCCTTCAGCATTTTTTTCCCCAATCCATCACGCACCCGAATAATTGAATCCTTTGGCAGGAGCGTCTTTATCTTTCCCAATCCAGTAAACACTCTTGTCTGCTGCAACCAGTTCATTGGAAAACGTAATCTCACCCATTGATTGAAAAACCTTCCCCAGCACAGGATCATCTTTAGAGTTTACACCTCTTATTCTTCCAAAAATCTCCTTTTTACATTCACGCCCCC
>JBHIEA010000114.1:0-6114 GCA_046760365.1 bacterium | reverse complement strand
TGGACATTTCCCAAAATTTCATATCGTTTCCCCCAAGTTCCTGAATTAAAGAGGGCAAGGTTCGGGGTTGACATTTTACTGATATAATATACAATAAGGTAGACAAATGTCTACCAAAAAGATGAGAATGAAGAGTTTTCTTACCCTGCGGCAGAGGAAGGTTTTAGAGTTTTTGAAGCAATATATATCCGAGAGAGGATATCCTCCCACCCTGAGGGAGATTGCTCAGAACCTCGGAATAAAATGGACTAAAGGAATAGAAAAGCACCTCCAGGCTTTGGAGAAGAAAGGATATATTAAAAGATTTCCGGGCGCAAGGAGTATTGAGATCCTGGGGTTTTCTCGAGGGCGATCTATTCCGGTAGTGGGCACTATAGCTGGGGGAAGACCAATTCTAGCCGAAGAAAACATTGAAGGAATCCTCACTTTGGATGAGGATCTGGCTGCCGGGGAGGAGGCTTTTTTTCTAAAAGTCGAAGGAGAGAGTATGAACCAGGCCGGAATCCTGGACGGTGATTATGTGTTGGTAAGACCCCAGCCTACCGCGGAAAAGGGAGAGATTGTGGTAGCTTTAATTGGTGATGAGGCTACGGTAAAATACTTTTTTCCCCAAAAGAATAAAATTGTGCTAAAGCCGGCCAATCCCGATTTTGACCCCTTGGTTTTGAATGAGGATGATGAGTTTAAAATCCTGGGCAAGGTAACGGTGGTGCTAAGAGTTGTTTGGGGAAGATCTTCGTTTTCGAAAGTTCCAAAAAATAAAATGAGGCCGAGGTGAAAGATTGAGCTTTTGTCATCTCCACGTCCATTCTAATTTTACCTTTGGCGAGGGAACCTCCAGGGTGGATGATCTCATTTTAAAGGCTAAAAAAATGGGGATGAAAGAGCTTGCTCTCACCGATAAAGAGGGCCTCTACGGAGCGGTGAGATTCTATGACAAAGCAACAAAAGTCGGCATTAAACCCATCATCGGAACCGAGGTAAGGCTGGAGTCAGGTTATTCTCTTATCCTTTTGGCCAAAAGCAAAAAGGGTTACTCTAATCTTTGCCACCTTATTAGTGAGATGCATCTATCTTCCGAGGATGAGCCCCGGTTGAAAATCGAGATCTTGGCAAGGTATTCAGAGGATCTTTTTGCTCTCTCCGGGCCTAAAGGAGAGCTAGGAGGCGCTATCCTTCGAGGTAGGTTCAATTTAGCTAAAAAAAAGGCCCACCGTTATTTAGAGATATTGGGAAAAGATCACTTTTTCATTGAGCTTCAAAATCATCTTCTTCCCCAGGAGAGAATCTTAAATGAGGCTCTATTTAATCTTGCCTGTCAATTGGGCCTTTTAGTGCTGGCCACCAATAATGTATATTACCTAAATCAGGGAGATTATGAACTACACCAGGTTTTGGTAAGGAGTAGTCAAATCGTACATCACCGAAACATCAGGCCCACCCCCAACGAGGAATATTACCTGAAGACCCCTTTACAGATGGCTCGCTTATTTGGCAGGTATCCCGCAGCCCTAGTCAATGCTTCTCTGGTAGCGGAGGAATGCAATCTAAAACTGGATCTGGGGAAAATCGTTCCTCCGGCTTTTACTCTGCCTAAGGGTGAAAAGGCCCATGATGCCTTGCTAAAACAGTGCTTTAAGAATTTGCCCCAGAGATTCCATCCTCCCAATAAAAAGGTAATCAGAGCTCTCGCCAGGGAGCTTGAAATAATAAGAAGAAAAGGCTTCTCCTCCTACTTTCTTTTGGTAGCGGATATTGTAGGCTTTGCCAAAAGAGAAGGAATAAGGTGCTCGGTAAGAGGCTCGGCCTCAGGGAGTTTGGTAGCCTATCTTTTAGGTATCTCCCAGGTTGATCCTCTTAAACACAGTCTTCTTTTCGAAAGATTTCTCAATCCGGAAAGGCTTGGTTTACCTGATATTGACCTTGACTTTGACTCTCGAAGAAGAGATGAGGTAACCGGCTATGTTCTGAAAAAATATTCCCCCAAGGTAGCTCTGGTGGCCACAGTTCCTACTTTTAGAGCCCGAGGAGCCCTAAGGGAGGTAGCGAGAGCCTGGGGACTGAGCTATGAAAGAATAGATAGCTTAACTCACATGCTTCCTTATCTTTCTGCGGATAAGATCCGGTCTTGCTTGGAGATTCTTCCCGAACTTAAAGGCCATGAACTTAGAGAAAAACTTTATGAGGACCTGTTAGATGTCTCGGAGAAAGTGGATGGATTTCCTCGATATCTCTCCAGCCATCTCGCAGGAGTGGTTATCTCCCAGGGTTCTCTTCAGGATCTGGTGCCCGTTCAAAAATCAGCCAAGGGATTCCCTCTCGCCCAGTACGATAAGGACGATCTGGAAAGACTGGGTCTCATTAAGACCGATCTTCTTTCCTTAAGAATGCTGGGAGCCATCAGTGAGGCAGTGGAGCATCTAAAGATGCGAGGGATCGATCTGGACCTGGAAAAGATTCCCCTTGATGATGAGAAGGTTTATAAGCTCTTGAGATCCACCAAAACCGTGGGATGTTTTCAGCTGGAGAGTCCCGGGATGAGGCAGCTTTTGGGAAAGCTTCAACCGAGAGCTTTTAGTGATATTGTGGCTAACATCTCTTTGTTTCGCCCGGGACCCATGCATGCTGACATGATTACTCCTTTCCTACAACGAAGACATGGTAGAGAAAAGGTAAGCTTCCTTCATCCAGCTTTGGAGCCAATCTTAAAAGAAACCTATGGAGTCATCATTTTTCAGGAGCAGGTCCTCAGGATAGCTCAAGACTTGGCCGGGTTTTCTTTAGGCCAGGCAGATCTTCTCCGAAGGTCCATGACGGAAAAGATCAGCCCTGAAGAAAAGGAAAGATTAAGAGCGGAGTTTCTGTCCGGCTGCAAAAGAAAGAAGGTAGAAAAAGAAATAGCGGAAAAGATATTTGGAAAGCTCGCCTCTTTTGGGGCTTTTGGATTTTGCAAGGCTCATGCGGTGAGCTTTGCCAAAATTGCTTACCAGTCTGCCTACCTTAAGGCTTACTATCCAAGAGAGTTTTTCCTGGGGCTTCTTAATAATGAGCCCGGCCTTTATCCCCCGATGATAATCTTAAATGAAGCCAAAAGATTGGGGATTAAAGTTCTTGCCCCCGATATAAATAGAAGTGAGGGAAAATTTTCTTTAGAAGACGCTGCCTTAAGGGTTGGTCTTTCCCGGCTTAAGGAAATGGGACCCTCCTCCCTGGAAGAGATTCTAAGAGAGAGAAGAAAAAGAAAGTTTGAGAGTTTAGAGGACTTTTGTCTTCGGGTTCAGATCGAAAGAAATCTTTTAGAAAATCTTATCCTTTCGGGCTGCTTTAACTCTCTTAATGGAGAAAATACTGATCATTTACTCAAAGTTTCCCAGATTTTCTCCCAGTTACTCCAAAAAAATGGCGTTGAATCAGTAAGGGGAATCCTAAAATCTCTCCCCTTTAGTCCGGAGAAAAAAGCTCTCCTGGAAATGAACCTTTTGGCTCTAACTCTTGGCTCTCATCCACTCCTTATTTTTAGGAAAGCCCTCCAGAAAATAGAAAGAGTAAAAAGTAGCCATCTTTCAGCAGTGGCTGAGGGCGAGATGGTAAAGGTGGCAGGCATCAAGGTTATTCTGCACACTCCTCCAACCAAAAGCGGCCAGAGGGTGATTTTCCTTACCCTGGAGGATGAGGATGATCTGATTGATGTTACGGTGTTTCCCTCGGCTCAACGGCTCTACGCTAAGGATATCTTTGAGGCCGATTTTCTTTTAGTAGAAGGCCGGGTGCAAAAGCATGGCCCGGCGGTCTCCATAATAGCCGATAAGGCTTTCGACCTAAGAAAAATGTAGCCAGAAAAACTGATAAGATCTCTCCTGTTACCGCCGTAGAGCAAGAGAACTTAAAGAAGAGTCAAGCGCATAGCCTCTCAAAAGCAGCTCTCCCAGAGGGCTTTTTTGAGATGGTCTGGTCTTAAGCTACAATAAGAGCAGATTCTTCAATGACCCCGGCTTTAACATCTCTGGGATTACATTTAATTGAATAGAGCAGGCCTTGACCTTTCTTTGGCAAAAAGTTAACATACCCATATCAAGACCGGGAAAATCAGCGTGGACAAAATAAAAAGCTTTGTTGAATTTCTAAGAAATCATCCTCAGCACTCTTCTAAAATAGCCCATGTGCAAGAGATTCCTGCTCATGAGGCTGAGTTTGGTGGTTTAACGAGGCCTTTTTCCCCTGCCATCAATGATTATCTCGGGGCTAACAGGATTTCCAGGCTCTATTCTCATCAGGTCGAAGCCATAGAAGCCATCAGAGAGGGCAGGAATGTAGTAGTCACCACCGCCACCGGAAGTGGAAAAACTCTGATCTATAACCTCTCGGTATGGGAGGAAATTCTTAAAAATTCCAAAATTAGAGCTCTTTACATCTTTCCCACCAAAGCCTTAACTCAGGATCAACTAGACAGCATCCGGGAATTTGCTCCCTTTTGTAAGGCCGATGAGGTTACTGCTCAAATTTATGATGGTGACACCTCCGCCTATCAAAGGAGAAAAATCAAGAAGAATCTCCCTCATATTCTTCTTACCAATCCTGACATGCTGCAAATGGGGATTCTCCCTTTTCATTCAGCCTGGAAGGATTTTTTGACTGGACTTCGTTTTGTCATCCTGGATGAGCTTCACACCTATCGAGGGATTTTTGGAACCCACACTGCTCATATTCTAAGACGGTTAAAAAGGATACTTCAGTTTTATAGGAGCAAGCCTCAGTTTATTGCCTCCTCAGCCACTATAGATACTCCGGAAGATTTCGCTCAGGATTTGACCGGAGAAAGGTTTGTTAGAGTTGACCGGGATGGAGCTCCCTCGGGTAAGAAATATTTCATACTTTGGGAAAGTGAGGCGAGTGCCTATACCGAAGCAATGGAGATTTTCCTAACCTGTCTGGATCAAGGTTTGAAGACTATTCTTTTCACAAAGGCGAGGAGAATAACGGAGCTCCTTATTTCTTGGATTAAGGAGGAGCGACCAGATCTATCCTTGAAGGTAGCCTCCTATAGAGCCGGATATCTTCCCTCGGAAAGAAGATCGATAGAGGCTGATCTTTTCAGGGGAAAACTTGCCGGAGTCGTCTCGACCAGCGCTCTGGAATTGGGAATCGATGTGGGAGCTCTGGACTGCTGCATTCTCTTGGGCTATCCCGGTACCATTATCAGCACCTGGCAGAGAGGAGGAAGGGTAGGTCGAGGTCAAAAGGATGCTCTTATCATCATGGTTGCTCTAGATGATGCTCTGGACCAGTATTTTCTCCATCATCCTCAGGATTTCTTTTCTCGAAGATGGGAAAAGATGATCATTAGTCCAAAAAATGAGCCCATCGCCTGTGAACATCTTCCCTGTGCCGCAGTTGAGCATCCTTTGTCTCTAGAAAAAGATGCTCCCATCTATCCGAAAAATTTTTTCCTCTGTCTTGACTTGCTGGAAAGGCGGGGTGAGCTTTTTCGGGACCGGCAAGGAAAAAGGTGGTTTTCTCGGAGAAAATATCCCCAGAGAGATCTCAATATTCGTTCCATCGGAGAAACCTACACCATTATTAATCTGAAAACCGGCAAAGTAATGGGAGACATAGATGAAACCAGGCTTTATCATGAATGTTATCCTGGGGCTGTCTATCTTCACCGAGCAGAGGAATATGAAATACTCCATCTCAATGAGGCTACTCGATGCGTTTATGCTCGCCGAAGGGATGTTGATTATTACACTCAGGCAAGTTCCTGGGAAAAGATAGAAATTCTCGAGTCCCAGCAGAAAAAAGAGTTCGGGCCATTGAGGGTCCTTTTGGGAAAGGTGAGAGTGACGGAACGGGTAACCGGCTTTGAGAAAAGAAGAAAAGACGATCGAAGCTTGATCAGCGAGCATTCCCTTAGCCTTCCCGAAAGAAGCTTTGAGACAGTTTCCCTGTGGCTGGAGATCCCTTCTGATCTAGGCGAAAGATTAACGGCACAAGGGGTTGACTTCGCCGGTGCTCTGCATGCTACCGAACACGCCACCATAGCCATTTTCCCTTTAAAGATTACCTGTGATAGACATGATGTAGGAGGCTATTCTTTTCCCTTTCATCTTCAAACCC
>JBHIEA010000113.1:0-6142 GCA_046760365.1 bacterium | reverse complement strand
ATCACCGCCGCTCCTTCTTCGCCGTGACCAATGAGAAAGGCACCGGTAGCGGCAACAGTCATGAGGAAATTCATATCCAGTCTCTTTTGGAAAACTAGAGAAGAAAATCCCCTTTTGATTATGCTGGGGCCGGCGATACCTACCACCGCCAAGAAGAGCAACTGAGCTATTATTCTCTGGGAGGCGACAAATTCATAAATCAAGCCGCTTACAAGTAAAACTATGGAGCTGACTATGATGAACAGGTTTTTCTTGCTCCAGAGCTTTGATTTCCCTCCAGGGTATCCCAGAGAACAATAGGAGCATTCATTTGAGTCTTTATTATGGTAATTCAAACATTTACTCCTTCCTTTTTCTCACCAGGTGGCCTTTTCCTATACCGAAGACGCATTTGCCACCCTCTCTTAACCTGAGTCGCTTCCTTAAATTTCTCTCGTCTTCTTTTAATTTTTCCATCTTAGGAAGACAAGAGACTGCTTCAAAGAGAATCTTTTTAAAGGGATCTCCTTTATTAGCAATATTGGAATAGACCCATCTTCCCTCTTTTCTATCTTTGATAAGAGCAGCATTTTTCAGAACTTTAAGATGTCTTGAGATATTGTACTGAGACTCTCCCAAAGAATCAGTTATCTCGCAGCAACAAAGTTCTTTCCCTGCTGCAATAAGAAGACGAACGATCCGCAGACGTGTCTCATCGCTGAGAGCTTTGAAGACTTCGGTGTATTGCTCCATCTCATTCCTCCCGAGAATTTATTCATAATTGCACAACTATACATATAATATTTAAAAAAAATAAAAAGTCAAGTATAAATCTCTTGACTACTAATACTTTCTGTTTAGGACATATGTCCTAATTTCCTAGTACTATCAAGCTAAAAATAAACGTTAAAAAACCCGAATTTACATTTCATAAGCCCATCAGCCTCCACCAATTTCATGATGCCATGCCTAGGAAAGAAGCTGTAACTTTTATCTACCTACGCTGTCTTGGGGGCTAGCTCCTTCTGGGCGATTTTTCTCACCATATCTTTAACTAGCTTTTGATTCTCCGTCAAACTGAAATCCATTCGTTTACCTCTGAGTAGACAAGGAAGTTTAAGTCCGGCTCGGTGGGCTGCCTGTCCACAGCCCACCTTAATAGCAAGATCCTCACCTTACTTCTTTTTAGCTGCTAGAGGAATACACCCACAACCACAGGGTCCCTTAGCCTCTTTCTTAATTTTTGGCTGTCTTTTGGTTTGCTTGATTTTGTTGGCCACGCCACTCACCTCCTTTTTCTTCATGAGGTCTTCTCCATATTTATAGATGCAAAAAGATTGAAAAAAGTTGGATAGGATATACCTTGTTGCTTTATGGGGTGTAGCAGAGAACTAAGGTAAGCATAGAGATATAGCACAGGCTCGTTTGAAAAAGGAGCAGAGCCTTTTTTAATAGGGACCAATTTTTAATTATTCTCAGTCCAATTATTTGCTTAGGATGGCTTTTGCTGGTAGTGCTATGGCTATGACGAAGAGAGCAGCTCCAATTATAGTGACCAACCCGCCAATCAGAGCTTCTGGAATTCCAATGATGGTATGATAGGTTAGGGCTCCTCCCCAACCTATGATACCGCTTATTAAAAGGGTATACCAGGACCACTTTTCTCCCTTTCGATAGGCCACCAGAGTAATACCAATTATCAGGGCAGCTATACTTAGAAGGTGAACTCCGATAAATTTCATTAGCATCAGGAATAGTTGGGATGACTTCGGACTACCAGAGATAAAATCAGTCCAAGACTTTCCGGTAAATGCTCCAAACGGCTCTTTGAATGAGACTTGCGGGACTGCTACCAAAAACACCCCGAGAATGGCCAGGTAGATGCCCATAGCAAGCATAATCTTCCAACCAACTTTTATTGAGCTGGCTTGCATCTTTTTTTCACCTCCTGTTTCTAAGAATACTTTATTCTACCAGAAAAGTGGAATGTGTCAAAAAAGCGCTCGAGGCATGTTTTCCTAACATCATTTCCACCCCAACTTTATATGGAACATTGGCTATTTTTGGGAGTCTAATAAAATATGTGAAGCCGGACTAAATGAAATAGGACATCAAAGAGATGATGCTTAAGCAAATCACAAGAATAAGCAATTTTGAAACCACATCAATAAGAAGTTAGAGAGGGTACAAAAAAGCTGGACCAAAAGGAGGTATCCAAATGTTTACTCGAAAAAGAAGAATAGCCTTGGTTTTGGCGGGTATTATGGGGGTTTCCGTCTTGATTTCCTCGGTGATTGCGGCCTCCCCGGTAGCCTCAGCCCACACCCGGAGGCATGACAAATGGCGGTATTACAGGTACCGTAAGTATAGGCCTAGGAAGACCATAAGAATAAGATTCACCGATAAGGATATCGACAGACTAATAGTTATCGGGGGGATTTATTTCTTGACCAAAGCAATTTCAGAGGTAGGTCAGCGTCCCCGAGAGGTAGTCTATGTTTCCCCGCCTCCTACCCGCTACATCTATGTTCCTTCGCCACAACCTACTTACACTCCTTCCGTTTCTACCACCGTTGTCACGGTGAGAAATGCTACCAATTGGTACGTTTTAGTGAATATCAACGGAATGGAATTGAATCTTTACCCCGGATCTGAACAGGCCGTCTCCTGGACTTATACCGCAAGAGGCCACTATATTGAAGCGAGAGCCTATCTTGATCCCTATCACCAGGAATTGGTGGGAACTTATCAGGGAAATTTAATCGGTTATCAGATTCCCTGGAGACTAAATTTCGACTATGGTTCATTTGCTTCTTCGGTAAATTAAATTGAAAGAGGACTTACTCTGTAATCGCGCCGGTTATTTAAGAGAAAGGAGATTGACAAATTAAGAAATTACGGTAATGTCTAACTTGGTGTTGAGAGCTATGAAATTTGGTTTTTATGGAGATGAAAGATCGGAGTTAGAATCAGTAGATAAAACTTGTAACCAATCCCTGGAAATAATTCCCTATCTCCAATATAAACGTTCATAGTGAAATGGAAAATGTAACCTTCCTTATCGCCTTAGGGGCAGGAATCCTTTCCTTTCTTTCCCCTTGTGTTCTTCCCCTGCTTCCTTCTTATCTTTCCTTTATTACCGGAATCTCTTTGGAGGAGCTGATTAGAGAGGGAAGAAACCCCAAGATAAGAAAGATCACCCTAATTCACTCTTTAATGTTTATTCTCGGCTTTTCTCTTATTTTTATTCTTCTGGGAGCCTCGGCTTCTCTAGCCGGAAAGGTCCTTATTAAATATCAGGGGTGGATAGCCAGAATAGGAGGAGCCTTCATTATTCTCCTGGGTATTCAATTTACCGGGCTGATTAATCTAAATTTTCTTCAAAAGGAGAGAAAATTCCATCTTAAGGAAAAACCGACCGGCTATTTTGGTTCTTCCCTAGTGGGGGTAGTCTTCGCTGCCGGATGGACCCCCTGCATCGGCCCTATTCTCGCCTCCATCCTCTTTTATGCCTCCCTCACCAATTCTATGTGGTCGGGCATAACTCTTTTAGCAGTTTATTCGGCAGGTTTTGCCCTACCCTTTTTCTTAGTTTCTTTGGGCCTGGAGGTCTTCTTAGAGCGTTATCAGAAGTTAAAAACACACCTTCGATTAATTTCCATAATTAGCGGCATCTTCTTAATAGGGGTAGGAATTCTCTTGATGACTAATTATTTCTTGATTTTAACGGCCAGCCTTAATCGGTGGTTTCCGTTTTTGAGTAGATTCAGTTTTTAAGGGATCAAGCTAGGTTGATCGGCCTGAACCTCGATAGAGGGAGAACGCGATGAAGCTAAGAAAATGGATCTTAGTAGGGGTTATTTTGCTAGCAGCTGTTTCCTTTATTTCTCTCTATCCTTATACATTGTCTGCGAAAATGAAGAAAGTGGAGGAAGAGAAATACAGAGGTCTCTTTCCCTCTCTGGGCATTCAAAACGTCAGTCCTCCTACAAAGGCAAAGGATTTTATCCTGGAAAACCTGGAAGGATATCCGGTGAGCCTAAAGGATTTTCAAGGAAAAGTCGTTTTCCTCAACTTCTGGGCTACCTGGTGTGGTCCCTGTCGCTATGAAATGCCTGCTATGGAGAAACTATGGCAGAAATTTAAGGAGGAGGGCTTTGTTATTCTGGCTGTGGATCTTAGGGAGGGAAAAGAGAAGGTAAGCTCCTTTATGAAAGAGAACGGCTACACTTTCCCTGCACTTCTAGACCCCAGAGGAAAGGTAGCAAGCACTTATGGAATCAGGGCTATCCCCACGACTTTCCTCCTCGATCCAGAGGGAAAGATAGTAGGCAAGGCCTTAGGAGCAAGAAATTGGGCTAGCCAAGATGCTTTTAAGCTCATAGAACACCTTCTGCCAAAGACCGAGGCCCAGAAGAGGAAAGGATGGCCTCGAAAATTTTCATCTCATGCCTTCATAGGGCTTCTCTGAAAACGTCTGCTGGGGGTGCTTGACAGACCTCGGGACCGAGCTATAATTAAGACAAGTCGTAAACTGCTCAAAAAGAGTGAAAAATGGTAAGCGACGGTGAATTCCTTAAAGTCTTAGCTGATGATACCCGGCTGAAAATCATCAGATCTTTGAAAAAGAAGCCCTACCACGTCTCAGATCTGGCTAAGGACTTAGAAATGAATAAATCTGCGGTATCTCAGCATCTAAGACTGTTGAAGCAGGTAGATCTAGTTAGTTCTGAAAGAGAAGGACGTTGGGTTAACTATTCTATCAACAGGGATACCTTGGAAAGATATGGGAGGAGACTGGCCGAAATCTGCGCTGGATGGCGCAGCTATAGCGACATTTTTGGAGGCCGGCCGCCTCCTGAGAGAGAAAACTCTAAAGGAGCGCTAGAGAAGTACCGCAGACTCCTGGAAGGGGAGTTGAGGAAGGTTAGCGTAAGATTAAAAGCAAGCGAAGGGAGGTGAGGGGGAAGTCAGAAAATTTTTTTGACCCAGTAATTCAGTAGATGCGCAATTGGTTAACCAAGCAAACCGGAGGTGAAAAGAATGAGGTTGAAGTTGAAGCGACGAAGCAGGGTGCTCGTTAGCATTATCGGGGCGATATCGCTGGTAGCCGGGCTTACTGCGTTTATATCACTCGCCACTCAGAAAGAGGATAAACGTCCGAGCTATACCCTCACCAAGCCGCCTGAGTCAATGGACCAATATTATCCTCCCCAGGCCAAGGCCCCGGTGTTCCTCCAGGAGATGCTTAATGTCGACCATGCCTTCGTGGCCATCATAGTTAACCTTCAACAGGGGGATCTTATGGCTGCTCAAGGGGCCTATCAGGAATTTGCCAAAAAGTATACCGAACTCTCAAAGATGATCCCGGAGTGGAAAGACTATTTCAAAGCTGAACTGGTAGAGGCACTGGGAAAAGCGCTTCAGAGTGGCGATCCTCAGCAGATTCAGCAGGCAATGGGAAAAGTGGGTGGCACCTGTGGAAGCTGCCACGAGGATAATATGCCCGCCACCTGGTATCGCTACTGGTGGAAAGACTTCCATGAAATATCGGTAGAGGATCCGGTAAGCGGAAAAGAGGTTGGCTTTAAAGACTACATGCAGATGGTGGGCGGTGACTTTGTCGGTATAGGCGTTAATCTCCAAAAGGGACAACTCGATCAAGCCAGAAAGGCCTACCAGGGTTTTGAAAGCCGCATGGAAGGGCTGAAAAAGGCTTGCGAAGACTGCCACGAGACCGAACGCCGGTATTATGTCAGCCAGGATGTAATGGACAGCTTGACCGCCATGGGAGTTGAACTCACCAATGTAAAGCCGAATCCTGAAAAAATCGGAAAGCTTTCGGATGAAGTGGGAAAGGCTAGCTGCGGAGGATGTCATATGGTGCACATGCCAGCCGCTATAGTCCATGAAGCCTGGGAAGAGGAGGAGAAGGAATAAAGAGAGTCTTTAAACATCCCACAGAAGCTCTCAATAACAGGAAAGAGGAATATCTAAACTTAAAGTTCTGAATAGAAGTGGGGAGTCTGCTAATGTCATGGGCAAAGGGAGGTGCCAAATGCCTAAAGTACTTCGATGCAGGGATACCGGCATGGACTGTGATTATGAGATCCGTGCCGAAACCGAGGAAGAAATTTTGAAGAAGGCGGCTGAACATGCACAA
>JBHIEA010000112.1:0-6222 GCA_046760365.1 bacterium | reverse complement strand
CCAGAACATTTACCTGCTTGGCGATATTGATATCTACTGGAGATTCGGCAATTAGCCTGTGACCATCGGCTTTACAAAGGGCCACCAGAGTCTTGTAGTTATCCTCAGTAATCGAGCCAAAAAGACACCTCTCCCCTGCTGAAATCTCACTACATTTGGGAAGAACCTCGTTATCTTTGTCATCATTCCCACAGCCCCATACGATGAGAGGAACCCCTACCGCCTTTAAAACCGATTTTACTGCGGAGGCCGCCTCATCCGGACCCCTGTCCTCGCCGTCCGGATCGCATCCGGCTAGTCTGAGACAAATCAGGTCAGCTCCAAATACCTCCACACACTTTTTTGCCCATTTGCCCGGATCATCCCATACCTCCGAGAAATGCTCACCTAAAACTTTCGGCCAATCTTTAGGAGTAATATCCAAAACTTCCATGGCAATCACGGTACGATGGGGAATCTCTCCCTCGAAATGGAGAAAAGGTAACGTAGTAGAGCCTCCCACCGTGACGGTACGGGTTCTCGTTCCTCCTTCCTCCGGGGTAGCCCCTATAGTAACAGTGTTGATGGGATTAGCCCACTTTTGCCTTACTTCCGGTATCAACATCTTAAATCCTCCTTTAATTTCAATCTTTTCACCAAAGAAGGGAATTTCTTGGCATCAGTATGAGGTATAAATTTTGCTGACATAAATTCGTCCATATAGCCAGGATAGGTGATCAAATCATAGTAAGTTACCTGACGAGATATTCTATAGGTCTCATCCAGTGCCTCCCGGGATAGAAGTGCCATTTTTGCACCGGTTACGGAGGTATTTCCCACAAATTGAACATTCTGGGGAGCAACATCCGGAATAAGTCCTAATATCAGAGCTTTATCCTTGTTAAGATAACTTCCAAATCCCCCGGCTAGATAAATTCTGTCAATATCATCAAAGTCCAGTCCCATGGATTTGGTTAATATGCTGGCTCCGGCGAAGATGGCCGCCTTAGCTCTTATCAGGTTTTCAATATCCGGTCGGGTTATAACTATGTCTTCTCCTGTCTCAGTTTCAGAAGCTGGTACCAGAACGAACTCCAGTTCCCCATCTCTTTCTCGAATCCGATTGGTTGACTCTGGATTCAATTTTCCGGATCTATCAATAAAGCCAGCCTTGAACAATTCAGCCAAAGAGTCAATCAACCCTGATCCACATATACCCTTAGGTTTGACCCCGTCAATAGTAGAATATTTTACCTCACCATCATCCAGGATTTCTATCCTTTCGATGGCTCCTTCAGCAGCCCTCATGCCATGTTTTACTCCACTTCCCTCAAAGGCTGGTCCGGCAGAAGCTGAACAGCAAACCATCCATTCCTTGTTCCCCAGAACGATTTCCCCATTGGTACCGATATCTATAAGCATAACTGTATCCTCAGCCTCATAGATTTGGGTAGTTAGAATCCCGGCAGTAGTATCTCCTCCCACCCAGCTACTTATACTGGGAAGACAGTAGAGTAGACCCCGGGGATTTATCTTTATTCCCACCTCAGCGGCACGGATAGGAGCCAGAGAGGTAGAGACAGGTATATAAGGCTCACGTCTAATCTGAGAAGGATCCAACCCTAGAAGAAGGTGAATCATGGTAGTATTGCCGGCACATAAGACACCCATAACGTCATTTAGCTTGACTTTATTTCTAGAGATAAGAGTGGAGATAAGATTGTTTATGTCATTTACTATAGCTTCCCGCAGTTTGTCCGGACCCTTTAGTTCAGCATAAATTATTCTTCTGGTAACCTCCTCCCCATAGACGCGCTGAGAGTTATAGGTGGCCTCCGCATCCAAAGTTTTGGAATTGTTTAAGTTTATAAGATGAGCTACTACCGTGCACGTACCAACATCTACGGCTATGCCAAAATTATGGGGGGTGGTATCTCCTCCCTCAATCTGGATAACCTCGGTTGTTCCTCCCCTTATTCCAATAGTGGCCGTTATTTTTCCTCGACTCTGGCGCAGGATTTTAGGTAGAATTCTTAAGACCTTTAAACCCGACTGCATAATGGGCTCATGGCGATGCCTTCGGATCTCGCGGTAAAGACGCTGATGATCGGCTAAATTATCTAGAAGGTTGGGTTGGGGAAGTTCAAGATATAGCTTTTGCACTAAAGGATCGTGCTTGAAGACAGGCTTCTCCCCGGCGATAGGATGAAAGGCCCGGAATCTCTGAGCATCTTTGTCAATGAGGATCTTTTCGCCTTCAGGGCGAGATTCAACTGGTACCTCAATCTCTACATCCTCCACTACCCGACTCTGACAGGCCAAGACATAGCCCTTTTGAATTTCATCTCTACTAAGAAGAGTAGTCGGCGTGGTGTGAATGGCTCCTTTTTTCACCACAAGACGGCATTTGCCACATATTCCATCCCCTCCACAAATACTACTCACGTAAACATTAGCCTGTGAAGCAGCCTCTAAAAGAGTCCTGCCTTTGGATACCTCTATTACTTTATGATAAGGCTCGAAGAAAACCCTTATCTTACGGTTTTTCATTTAAGAGATTACCTTCCATTCGTTTTTGAGAAAACTGGGAATCCTCGCTGCCTCCTCAGGGCCAACTAAAACCTTCCAGCCAAAATCCTCTTCCAGCTCAGCTCTAAAGACAGCCACCAACCCGGGTATAATTATGGAGTTATGTTTGACTTTCTCTTTAACTTTTTGGAGCTCCAGGGTCTTGCCAATCTTTTCTGCTGACCACTTGTCTCCGGCATAGGCATTGAGTACGCCTAAACCTTCTGTCTCCACCACGGAGATATAACTCGGTACCTTACTGTTTTCTACTTCTCCTTCTACCGTAAAGTAGGTGAGAGAAAAATTGGTGGTAACAAGTACCGGAGAATGAGGAGCTACCTCCCCAATCTGGTAAAGTTTGGCCTCTACTGCATTAGGAACCTGGGGGTCAGTATAGATGTTCTGCCTTACAGTTAATAAAGGCAGAATCTTCCAGGCCTCGGTTCCTTCCATCACTACGATGCTGCCATACTTACAGATATAGGTGGTTGCCTGACCTACCTGCTGGAAAGGGTCTTTTTCAGTGACAAAAGTAATGGTTGGATATCCCAGATTACGAAATGTCTTTCCTAAAGTCAGCCGCCTGATTCGAGTAAGATCCTGGAGAGTCTGGGCTACCCGAGGGGATTCAACACTGAGAACGAGATCGTCCACCCCCAGTTTTTTGATTTGCTGGGTAAGATCGGCAAGCTCCTCCAGGCTTTCTCCCTTTACAGCAAGAGGACAGCTATGCCTTTTAGCCAATGCTGCCATCTGCTGCCAGTTTTCGGTGGTAGCAGCATAGATAAGAGGAGACCCTTCGGCACTAACCTCAAGGCCAGCCTCAGCTATCTGGGGATCGAGACTAAGAAGAACCAGAGGAAGGTGGCTCATTTCTTTTACCTTTTTAACTACCGCAGCATATCCTTGCGGTAGGGTAGAGCTGTGTTCGACTGCTACGAGATCCACTCCAATCTCCTCTCCCACCCGAACAAAATGTAGGTTGTTAATCGCTTCTACCCGGTTAACCAGCTCCTGCTCAGTCAGATCGTCTTTGACTTTGACGGCAATTGCGGTAGGATGGTGAAACTTTTCCTGATGTCGGAAAAGTACCGTTTCCTGTCCTATAAGTAGTTCATGACTGTTCCTGCCAATCTTGACCAGCTTCATAGGAGGAGCTGAAGCTTCTGCCAGAGCCGCTTTTCCCTCATCAGATACGTGGGGACACTGATCTAAAGAAACTTTCTTGGCCGCCAACTGCATGGCAAAAGCCATACAGGTAGGGAAATTGCAATCGCCACAGTTGGTTTTTGGTAGATGCTTATAGATCTCTAATCCAGTTAAAGCCATTTTCCTCCCTCCTTACCTACATCATGGGCTCCAAGGAGAGAGCCGGATGCTGCTTTTCTTGCAAGAATTTTACCAGCTCTTCAGAGGTTTCGGCATCCTTTTCAGTAGCGATTTTATCCATCAATTCAGGCTCTCCAATTTCAGCTAAACGTTTCTCAAGCCTCTCTTTTATCTCTTCCTTAAGTTCTTGCGGCATCCAGACAACCCTCCTAATTCCTCCCTCAGCAGAGATAAATTTCTCACTGGTGATGTACATTTTCCCCATCCCAATAAATCCCGGGGTCTGTACCCCACCACCTACACTACCAGCCATGGTGCTGAAGGCCATTCCCACCGGGGTCATCCCAGTAAACTCACGATTGACAATCATCACCCCATTGGTCTCCGGCAGAACGGCCGTAATGCACTCGAAGCAACCACAGTTCTTTATCAAAGGACCCCCATTGACAAAGTAGGCATGCACATTTTTAAGGGTCAAATTGTAAACATAATCGTACTTACCCTCATTCTTGACTTCCTCCTTATGAGTGATGGCATCCAAATAGTAATCTGTATTTAAACCTGCTCTAAGGATATCCGGGAATTTTTTCTCCTCCGGTTTGGAGAGAACATCCGCCTGAAGAACCTTCTGAACATTAGAAGCAACAGGTCTGGAACGTCCCGTTTTATAGTAAAATAAGGTAGTAGGAGAAAGAAGCTCTTGACTAACAGAAAGAGCAGCAACTGCCCTTCCTACATGGTAAGGTAGAACTTCTCTTTGAGATTTATCTAATTTACTTGAAGAACTGGTTAATTGGAATATCTTCATTAAAAGTTTCTGTTTCTGGGGATGTTTAGAAGGAATAACTGAGGCAAAGTGGGAGAGGTTGCTCCCGTGAAGCTCAATTTTCCATACTTGTCTATCTTTCCGCAGGTTCCCCGCTATCCCCAGACGTTTCAGGAGAAGTTGCAGATGTCTTGCAGCATTTTTAGCAAAGATGCACAGGTATCCTTCACCAACCACCCATTTATCCTGATATCTACGTAATCTAACACTCCCGTCGCCATCGAAGAGTCCAGCCACGAAAGCCGCGATATGGGACTTAGGTAAATTAAGCATCCTTCCCAGATTCCACCTTACATTGTGACTTACAGGAATTCCAAAATACTCGCAGAGATATCCCAAAACAGGGTTATTTAGGTAGTAATGGAAACAGGGTTTAGTTGGTTTTATGATTCTCCCTCTTATCTTGGATACCGTTTCTTTTCTTTTTATCATATCTACGTTGCGGCCGGGGAAACTATGCAAATAGGTGGAGGTAAACACCTCACCTAACCTTTCATTGGTATTGATAAAATCAATATGATACTCGTACTTGCCCCTTCTGGTAATTGAGCCATCGGAAGCTATTAAACCCATTAGATAAAAGATATCCTCAGATAGTCTTTCAGGTAATTTAACAAAAGAGGAGGCTGCATTTACGGTTTTTATTTGAGTCTTCATTACCCCCCAGTCCACTCCTAAATGAGAAGCTATAGTTTTCAAATCCCCTATTTTTATAGATTTTATACCTGAAGGGAGTTTTATAGGAATATGATTTAAGGCCTTACGTAGAGAGCCATATTTAGAGATTAATTGAGTTTTGATCTTCTCAATCAAGTCGTGATCGGCTACTCGGAAATCATCAGGTAAAATATCCACCATTTCAGGAAGAGTTGAGGGTAAACCCAGCCGGGACAATGAAATTATACGATCACCAATCTCAACCTTATCGGCTCGGACCCATCCCAACCTCTCCCATCTATCTACAGCTAACTCATGGTTAGGGGTAAGGATTAATTCAATTCCTGATTTTGTACGAAGTTTAATTAGGGTCTCAGGAGCTAGGAACCGCTGCATAGCAACTATAGGTTCTTCTTTAGCCTTCCCTTCTTTAAGAGTTAAAGCCGAACATTTAGTATAATCTTCCTTTCCCCGGTGAGAGTTGACAAAATCCTCTATTTTAATCGACTTTCCATTAATTATAAGTTCCGTATCTCCCACAACGCAACTCGTCATAGGATCTTCCACCATGGAATAAGCATTGAATCTTTCTAAATTTCGATTAGATTTGCGTAAAAGATATTCATTCACTCCATCCCATTGACCTTTTACCGGATCTAAACACTTACCCTTTTTCACAGGCTCATTGGGTCCATGGGGATTTAACTGATGTGATGCTTTACAATCAAGCCAGGTATAGGCACCGCAAAGGCCTAACCTTTCAGGAGTTACAATGCAAACATGATTTGGTGCATAGGACTGGCAGTTCTTTACCACTATACCATTTACGAGGTAGTTATGAGTCTCCTTAACACTGAAATTGT
>JBHIEA010000111.1:0-6248 GCA_046760365.1 bacterium | reverse complement strand
GCTAAAAGCCCAATCTTTCCTAACAGAGCCAAGCCCAAAAGGATAAAACCAATCTGAGATATAGTAGAATAAGCGATAATCCTTCTGATGTTCTTTTCTCTTAAGGCCGCCCCTGCTCCTATGAGTGAGGAAATAACTGCCAGCCACAAAATCCAGTTCCAGGAAATGACAAAGGTAAACAAAAAAATCCGCACAAATGCAAAGACCCCAATTTTGGCGATAAGGGCCGATGAAAGAGCACAGACAGGATGAGGTGCTCCTGAATAAGCATCAGGCATCCACACTTGAATGGGTAAAGTAGCAGATTTAGCAATTACTCCCAGAATAATGAGGAAAAGAGCTAAGTTAGATACCGGTTGTCGTCGAAGAACTACCAGGTCTAAGGTAGCTCTTGCTTGATAAATGAGAATGAATCCTAAAAGCATAAAAGATGAACCGAGAAAGGTAAGCAAAAATGCCTTGTTGGCAAAAATAACCTCTTTTTCACCTCTAAAGAAGCCATAAAGTCGCCAGGCTGATAAAGCAGCTACCTCCCAGAAGACATAAAGGAGCATCAAATTGGCCGAAAATGAAATTCCCACTAAGGCCGAAATCATCAGGGTAGTCATAAAGTAATATTCTTTCTGATTCTCATAGGGTTTTATGTAGGTTAGGGAGTATAAGAGAATAATTATCCCAATGAAGGAAAATACCAGAGCAAAAACAAGACCTACTCCATCGGCCAGGAAAGAAAAGCTGAAAAATCCAGTGGCTGAAATCCCAAGATTGAGCCTTATCATCTTTTCCAGCATAATGGGAGGAAGTAGCAAGAGAAGAAAGAGAAAAGAAAGAGAAACCACTATGACCGACCAGACGCCCCTGATCTTTCCGGGAAATACCAGACAAAACAGCGATCCTATTAAAGGCACCAGGATACTCAGCGAAAGGTAAAGGCTAGACATACCGTTTCTCCATTTTCTTCCTTATTTTCTCAGTCTTTTTCCGGGATAGTCTCAAAAGATCCGGCCCATTTAATCCCCGCTCACCAGTGCGCTTGTCAATGGTGACAATTCGCTCGGTACAGCAATAACAGGGGTCGATAGAGGCTAAAATCAAGGCAGCATCGGCCACACTTTCTCCGGGAACGGTGGCCTTACAGGTGGGAAGATTTACATATGTAGGAGCCCTTACTTTGAGGCGGACAGGCATATTGGATCCGTCTGACCTTACATAGTGAAAGACCTCTCCTCTAGGAGCTTCATGGTGGCCAATTCCTTCTCCTGGAGGAATCTCTTTGACCTGGACAGCGATATCCCCTTTTACGGTCTTTAATTTCTGAAGACACTGACGGATGATCTTAATGGATTCAAAGCACTCCAAGAGCCTTACCACCGCTTTGGCAAAGACATCCCCATCTTCCTGGGTAATAATTTTCCAGTCCACCAGGCCATAGGCGGCGTAAGGCTCATCTTTTCGTACATCAATATCTACTCCTGAAGCTCGAGCAGTGGGTCCTACAGCACAGTAGTTAATAGCATCTTCTCGAGAGAGAATCCCCACTCCCTTAAGGCGAGCAGCCAGTACAGAATCATCCAGAACAGCTTTAGTTACCATCTCAATTTTTCGCTCGGCCTCATCCAGACCCTCCGAAAGAAAGGGAATGTCCTCTTCCTTTATGTCTCGCCGTACTCCTCCCGGCATCATCATGGCATAATGGTTTCTATTCCCGGTAATCTGCTCAAAAAGATCCAGTATAGGCTCCCGGTATTTCCAGGCCCACATCCAGAGGGTATTGTATCCAATGAAATGCCCCGCTAAACCCACCCAGAGGAGATGACTGTGGAGTCTTTCCAGTTCCCCGATGATGCTTCTTATGTATTTAGCTCTTTCGGGGATTTCAATTCCGGCCAGATCTTCCACGGCATTACAGTTAGCAATGGGATGCGAGGTCGAACAGATGCCGCAGATTCGCTCCACTAGAAAAACCATCTGATCAAAAGTCTTTGATTCGGCAATCTTTTCTATCCCCCGGTGGTTGTATCCAATGTGAATATCAATGTTGGTAACCTTTTCTCCTTCCACTTCCAGCTCGAAAAACTCTGGTTCTTCCTGCAAAGGATGGTAAGGACCAATGGGAACAATAGTCTTCTGGTTCATTGATTTTCCCTTGTGGTTTGTCTTAAAGGATACTCTCCTTCCGGCCAATCCTTGCCCAGTAATAATCTTCGAGGATCGGGATGATTTAGAAACTTTACTCCTAGGAGCTCGGCGATCTCTCTCTCAATAAAACTAGCACCGGGAATTAGGGGAGCGATAGATTCTACCTCGCATCCATCTTTGGGCAGCAATACCTTTAGGGTAACGATCTTATTTAGCCTATCAAAAGAAAAGTGGTAAAGTACTTCTATCCCTACTGGAGTATCCACCCCCGATTCAATGATAAATCTTGCCCCCTGCTTTTTAAAGATAAAACGAGCTACTTCTAAAATATCTTCTCGGGGGAGAGTAACGTAATACCTCTGGGGAGGTTTTTCCTGCCATTTTAATATTTTTTTCCCTAGTTTTTCTCTAAGCTCTTTAATTACGTCTTGTTTAGCCATCCCGAGTCCCCTTTCTATAGACTATTAATTACCTTCACTACCCCATCGATGATGGCCTCTGGTTTAGGAGGGCAGCCAGGAACATAGGCCGCCACCGGGATAATTTTATCGTAGGGCCCCACTACATTGTAGCCATTCTTGAAGATTCCGCCGCCGCAGGCACATCCTCCCACGGCTATGACCAATTTCGGCCCAGGCATCTGCTCATAAACCCTTTTTACTCGGGTAAGAGCCTTCCTTACCACCGAGCCGGTAGCTAATATGACATCGGCATGCCGAACGCTTCCCACCAGAAGGATACCAAACCTTTCCACATCAAATTTAGGAGTTAGGCAATCCAGAATCTCGATATCGCAGTTGTTACATGTTCCGGTAGCCAGGTGATAAACCCAGATGGATTTCTTTAATGCCCAGAGATTGTTCATTGTTTATAGTCCTACCAAGGCCAGGATGAATCCTACGCAGGCCAACGGAAACATCCTTAGCCAGAAAAATTTTAATGCCTGATCTATTCGCAAACGAGGGTTAACATTTTTAACGAGTATTATGAGAATGAGAATAACCAGGTATTTAATGATAGACCAAGCACTAGCCCATCCGTTAAACTGCAGCCCCCCTAAAAAGACGGTGATAAGAAAAACCGGCATAGCAAAGAGCATCATGGCCCGGGTTAATTTAAATATAGCTAAGGGAGGACCGGAATACTCGATATAAGGGCCGGCCATAATCTCCTGCTCAGCTTCCGGTATATCAAAGGGGACAAAGGTGAGTTTTGCCTGCATACAGAAAAAGGCCACTAGCAGGGCAATCACCGAAGAGAGATGATGGGTAGACATCATACCATGGTTTAGCTGATAAGTGATGATGGAACCGACTTTGAGGCCGCCAATCTTAGCTAGAGGAGTAAAGATAGCAATAATAAAGGGAAGTTCATCAGCCAAAATTAATTTCATCTCCCTCGAGGCCCCCACTGCTCCTAGGGGATTGGCAGAGGAAGAACCACCAATGATGATGGCCAGAGAAGGTAGAATAGAAAGGTAGATGAGTACGATAACATCTCCCATAAAGGATCTCTGAGGATCAAGATTCATTTGCCAGAGAATGAGGGATACCAGAGTTACCCCAATTAACCCCATTAAGGGAGCCGCCAAAAAGCCTATCCGCCCAGCCCCCTGGGGCATGATAGTTTCCTTACCCAAGAGTTTAAAAAAGTCAACAAAATTCTGATACCAGGGAGGGCCAACCCTCCACTGAAGACGAGCAGTAATTTTTCTATCCACCCAGCTTACTAAGAGTCCCATCACCGCAGTAAAAAGAAAGCCGGGAAAAACCACAAAGTAAAAAATGTTAGCCGCCATCCTTATACCTTTTTCCAGGGGGTCACCTGGACCACCACCTTGTTCAAAAGATGCCGGTTTTCTTTAGGATCAGCCTCAAAATCACCGTATTTAATGGCTTCTTTGGGACAGGTTCTGCTGCAAAGAGGTATCTCTTTTTTCTTCAATCTCGCCTGGCAGAGGTCACAATTGAAGGTAAGAAAGGGGATTATTTCAAAATAGATGGTTCCAAAAGGACAGGCCAGAGCACAGGATTTGCATCCTACACAGAGGAAATTATTTCTTTTTATAATACCATTTTCTGGCCTTTCCAAGGCCTCATATCGACAGGCATTAAGGCAAGGAGCATCCTCGCATTTCCGGCAAATGAGCTGGAAATGTAGCCACTCCCTGAGGTAGATTATCCCATTATTTTGGGGATGGTAAGGGTAACTGCATCTACACTTTACCGTACATTCCTCACACTCAGAACACAGGTCGAGATCAACAAATAATCGCTTGGCCATTTAATTTAGTCCCAGATAGTGGGAGTATCCTTTATTTTATCGTAGGTAAGCACGGGTCCATCTCTACAGACCAGATACTTCCCCATCTGACAATGTCCACATTTACCTATCCCGCAGGACATATTCTTTTCCATGCTCAGGAAAATATTGGGGGGACGGTAGCCTAAATCCAGCAGCTTAAAGGTAGTGAACTTCATCATTATCGGAGGTCCACAGACTATAACCAGACTTTTTTGTACTTCTTCGATCTCCTCTTCCAGGTTGTCCAGAGTGGTGGTGACCAATCCAACTTTTCCTTTCCATTCTCCATCAGCCTTGTCTACGGTGAGGCGAAAGTGTATTTTTTCCCGATGCAGTGTTTGCCAGTTCTTTAAGACCGCTTCCTTATAGACGATGTCCTCCGGAGTTTTGGCTCCGTAGCAGAAAAGAACCTTCTTATATCTTTCGATATTTTGGGTAAGAGCAAAAAACAATGATCTTAAAGGAGCAAGACCTACTCCTCCTCCCACGATTAAGATTTCCCTCTCCTCAAAATCAGAAAGAGGATACTCTTTCCCATAAGGTCCCCGTATTCCTAAGAGATCTTCTTTTTTTAAGCTATGGAGAGCCGAAGTTACACTGCCTGCCTTCATCACGGTAACTTCAATCCTTTCTTTTTCATAAGGAGAGCTGGAGGGAGTAAAGGGAGCCTCTCCCATCCCGGGCACAGTAAGCTGAACAAATTGTCCTGCCTTAAATTCCAGGTGGTCTTCCGGTTTAAGAACAAATGTCTTGATGTCAGGTGTTTCAGGAATTATCTTTAAAATTTTAGCTTTTGTCGGTTGATAAGGATTTTTCATCTCCTCATCCCGTGGTTAGATTTTTCACTCTTAAATCTCTAACTACTTCTCTCATATCTATCTTACCTATACAGACGCTAATACATCTCCCGCAGCCAGTACAGGCATCCAGTCCCAGGTTTTCCGGAAAAAAGCCAAATTTACAGAGGAGACGATTGGCAAATCTTTGAGAAAGTTTTATTCTGGGATTGGCTCCGGCGGCAACCCGGGCAAAACCTGTATATAAACAGGCATCCCAGAGGCAGGTTCTACTGAATCCCTCCTTGGTCTTCTCGTCGAAAATAAGAAAACAGCGACAGGTAGGACAGATGTGATTACATCCGACGCAGTCCACACATTTCTCAACAGCTTCCTCCCAAACCGGAGAATCAAAGCTGTCCTTTATGATTTCTCGGAAACTTCTCTCAGGCTCAAAATTTTTGTTAATTTCTTTTACTTCATGAAGCACATCCTGGCGTCTCTTTTCCCTTTGGCTCAATTGCTCTTTGGCTAGCTTTTCAATTAATCCCTTATTTTCGTTAACTATTCTTTTACCTTTTTCCGAGCCTACTTCCAGAACAAAGCCTCCCTCCACGATCGAAAGATTTAAGTCAAATCCCTCTTGGGGATAGGGAGTTAAATCCAGTAGACTGCAGAAACAGGTATCTTTAGGTCGGGTACAGTCACTGGAAATGAGGATTATTTTTTTTCTTTCCTCAATGTAAAAGGGGTCCCTGAAATCTCCATTAGCATAGACACCATCAAGAATCTTCAGAGATTCAAGATCACAGGCCTTTGCTCCCAGGATTATCTTTTCTCGAGGAGAGGTAGTTAGGTTTTGAGAAAAGTATTCACCCACCTTTCTTCGGGGAGGAATGAGGAAAGATTTGAGAGGCTGAATGGGGCGAATTTCTCCCAGAGTGATATTTTCTAATGAGTCAGGCTCGATCCTCTCATAGAAGAGAAAATCACCTTTTTTTCTGGGAGCGTAAAAGGGAAATTTTTGGC
>JBHIEA010000110.1:0-6283 GCA_046760365.1 bacterium | reverse complement strand
TTCTCCTCCCTGGAGAAGGATAACTTTTGAGAGAGCTTTAAAGGAGATAGGTGGCCTTGAACTGGATTGCCAGGACGAGATTCGGCTCAGAAAAACCGCCGCCAAACTGGGGCTAGCAGTGGAGCGGCTCCGAGATGATCAGATAATCGAACATCTTCTAGACCACCAGGTCGCCCCCAAGCTCATTCAGCCCACATTTGTAATTGACTATCCCTTTCAAACTTCGCCCCTCGCCAAGAGGAAAAAAGGGAATTCAGCTCTTATTGAGAGATTTGAGATCTTCATCGGAGCAGAGGAATTAGGCAATGCTTACTCTGAGTTGAACGATCCCTTTGATCAGAGAAAGAGGATGCTCGAAGTAAAAGGAGAATCTCAGTCACTGGATGAGGATTTCCTGGAAGCCCTGGAATATGGGATGCCTCCCACCGCTGGCTTAGGCATAGGAATAGATAGGTTGGTTATGCTGTTAACAGACTCTGCCTCCATTCGGGATGTTATTCTCTTTCCTCAGATGAGACCCAAAAAACGATAATAAGCCACCAGATTCTGTTAATATAAGAATGAGGAGTGAGGAAATGGAACCACGGGTCTATATAAATGGAGAATATCTGCCCAAGCACCAGGCCAAAATCTCGGTGTTTAACCACGGATTTCTTTACGGAGACGGGGTCTTTGAGGGAATAGCTGCCTATGGGGGAAGAGTCTTTAAGCTCGAAGAGCACTTCCAGAGACTATGGGAGTCGGCCAAGGCCATTAGTTTAGAGATCCCCTTATCCAGGGAAGAATTAAAAGAAAGGCTCCTGGAGACTTTGAGGAAGAATAAATTAAAGGATGCCTATATTCGATTGGTAGTAACTCGAGGAGAAGGAGATCTGGGTCTTGACCCCCGCAAATGTCCTCACCCGGACGTTATTATTATCGCTGATAAGATCAAGATATACCCGGAGGAATTTTACCAGAAGGGCTTGGAAGTTGTAATTGTCTCCACCCGAAGGAATATTCCCTCGGCCTTAAATGCCCGAATAAAATCTCTCAATTACCTCAATAACATCCTGGCGAAACTGGAGGCAAACCTTCAGGGGGTGCCGGAGGGGATAATGCTAAACCAGGATGGGTACATCGCCGAGTGTACGGCGGATAACATTTTCATGGTGAAAGATGGTAGCTTAATCACCCCTCCCAGCTGGATCGGGATTCTGAAGGGAATTACCCGGGATGCGGTAATGGATTTGGCCCGAGCCGAAGGGATTGCGGTGGAGGAGAAGATTTTTACTCCGGTGGCTCTTTATTCCAGTGAGGAGTGTTTCCTCACCGGGACGGCTGCTGAGGTGATGCCGGTAACCAAAATAGATGGAAGGGTTATTGCAGATGGTATGCCAGGGCCAATCACCAAAAAGTTGATGGTGAAGTTTCATGAGTTAACCCGAAGGGAAGGAATACCCATTTATTGAGAGGAGAAAGCCTATGGCCAAGATCTATTATGAGAAGGATGCTGATTTAAGTGTGTTAAAAGGAAAGACCATTGCCATAGTTGGTTATGGAAATCAGGGGCATGCTCAGGCACAGAACTTGAGAGACAGCGGACTTAAAGTCATAGTGGGTGAACTCGAGACGTCTCCTGGCTGGATGCGGGCAAAAGAGGCAGGATTTAAGGTAGAGACGGCCAAAAAGGTAGCTCAAGAAGCTGACCTTATCCAGATTCTCATTCCTGATGAACTGCAAGCAAAACTCTATCAGAGCGAGATCCTTCCCTTTCTGAAACCAGGTAATGCTCTGGGGTTCTCCCATGGATTTAACATTCATTTTCATCAGATTGTTCCCCCCAAGCGCGTGGACGTCTTCATGGTAGCTCCTAAGGCTCCCGGAGTTCTACTGCGCAGAACTTACCAAGAGGGAAAAGGAGTTCCCTGTTTGATAGCTATCGAGCAGGATGCCACTCACTCCGCAAAGGAGATTGCTTTAGCCTATGCTAAGGGTATTGGAGGAACCAGAGCCGGAGTTATCGAGACCACTTTCCGGGAAGAGACTGAAACCGACCTATTTGGAGAACAGGTGGTCTTGTGTGGAGGAGTTACCGCCTTGATTAAGGCTGGATTTGAGACCCTGGTCGAAGCAGGATATCAGCCGGAGATGGCCTATTTTGAGTGCTTACATGAATTAAAGCTGATCGTGGATCTTCTGCAGGAGAATGGATTAAGCGGGATGAGATCTGCGATAAGTAACACCGCTCAATATGGAGACTTAACCAGGGGTCCCCGAATTATAACCGGGAAGACCCGAGAGGAGATGCGAAAGATCTTACACGAGGTTCAATCCGGTCAATTTGCCCGAGAATGGATAATGGAGAACCAGGCAGGCCATCCCGTATTCAATGCCTTGACTAAAAAAGATGAAGAGCATCTCATCGAAACGGTGGGAAAGAAACTCCGGGGAATGATGAGCTGGATCAAAGAAAAGGAAAGCTAATGAGACATACGATCTCGGTAGAGGTAGAGAATCGCTTCGGGATACTGGCTCGGATAGCGAGTCTCTTCAGTGCTCGAGGTTTTAATATTGACAGCCTGGCGGTGGGGGAAACGGAAGATCCCACGGTTTCCCGGATAACCATGGTCGTTCCCGGAGACGACCAGATCATCGAACAGGTTATAAAGCAGCTACGCAAATTGATAGATGTAATTAGGGTAGTCGATTTGACCAATCAGGATACTATAGAACGAGAACTGGTCTTAATAAAGGTAAATGCAAAGGGAGTAGATCGAGCTGAGATCATGCGCATAGTAGATATTTTCCGGGCTAAAATAGTTGATGTTCATCCCTTCAGCTTCACCATCGAGGCAACGGGGACGGAAGACAAGATCAAGGGAATCCTTACCCTTTTGAAGCCCTTCGGGATTAAAAAGCTGGTCCGAACCGGAAAAATTGCCCTAGCTCGAGCCTTGGAGGGAAGGTCAAAATAGGAAAATGGAAAGAACGCTGGTTCTAATTAAACCGGATGGAGTGGGTAAGGCACTGATTGGTGAGGTTATTCAGACCGTAGAAAAAGAGGGATTTAAGATTGTGGGCTTGAAAATGATTCGCTTAAATAAAGAAACCACAGAAAAATTCTATCGTCCTCATCAAGGTAAAGATTTTTTCCCGGGATTAATTGATTTTATGCTCACCGCTCCTTCGGTAGCCCTGGTAGCGGAAGGCCAAGGGGTAGTAAAAAGGATCAGGGAGATTATCGGAGAAAGGAAACCCGAGGATGCGGGACCCGAAACCATCAGGGGCAGGTACGCCTCTGACGGGAGAAGAAATATAGTGCACGGTTCTGATTCATTGCAGTCTGCCGAGCGGGAAATCAACTGTCTTTTCCACCGAGAAGAGCTCTTTTCTTATCAGCCGCAGGACTGGCTGGAAAGTGAGCCAGGGTAGCCCCCCTTCAATCACCAAAATCAAAGGGTAAATGCTCAGTAGACGCTGTGTCACATTGAATTTTCAGGGTAGCCGCACCCTTTAGGTTGCGCATAAACGTAGGCTAAGCACGGTAGCCGCAACCTTTAGGTTGCGCTGTCTTACGCAGGCTAAAGCCTGCGGCTACCGGCGACTACCAAAAATGGCGGGGTTCACTGAATACTTACATCAAAGGGGTATAGCCGATGGCTGAAATTAGACCCTTTCGAGGCATTATTTACAACCAAGAAAAGATAAAAGATTTAGCTAAAGTGCTGGCTCCTCCTTACGATGTAATTTCTCCACCTCAGCAACAATTCTACTATAAATCGCACCCCTACAATATTATTCGGCTAATACTGGGGTTTGATCTTCCCCAAGACAATGAGAAAGAGAATAAATACACCCGAGCTCGCCGATTTTTTAGACAGTGGCTATCCAAGGAAATACTAAAAAAGGAAAAAGATCCTGCCATTTATGTTTATGAAAAGGAGTATTCCCTCAAGGGTAGAGATGGAAGAAGGAAAGGCTTTCTGGCCTTGATGAAGCTAGAAAAATTTGGTACTGGGGTAATTTTTCCTCATGAACAGACCTTTCCTAAGCCGGGAACGGACCGCTTGAGATTGCTAGAGTCCTGCCGGGCTAATTTTAATCCTATATTCTGCCTCTATTCAGATTCCCCCCACTTGATAGATCAATACCTGAAGGAAAAAGAGGCCATGATTGAACTCAGAGACAGCGACGGAGTAAAGCATGTAGTAGGAAGAATACGCAATGAAGATACCATCAGAAAGATATGTAAAGCCATGGAGGACAAGAAGATTTTCCTGGCCGATGGTCACCATCGCTATCTTACCGCTCTTAAGTTTCGTGATGCCGAAAAGAATCGATTCACCTCTATCCAAAGGAGTGAGGATTTTGTACTAATCTATTTTTTAAATATGGAAACTGATGCCATTACCATCCTTCCGGTACATAGAGTGATAGGTGCTCTTACCCCGGACCAGGTATCCAAATTAAGATCAAAGATACCGGATTTCTTCCAAGTAGAGGAACTTAAGTTTAATTCGAATACTGAAAAAGTACAAAGAAAAGAAATGTTTGAAAGAATAGATAGAACCCAGGATAGCACTACCTTTGGTATGTATTGCGGAGGGAATAGCTACCATGTCTTAAGACTAAAAGACAGACAAAGATTTCTTGCGGAAAAGATAAATACCGCCGTTTTAGATACCATATTGAGGAAAATATTAAAGAGAAACCAACTAGAAAAAGGAAGAGAAATCGACTTTATCAAGGATGAAACTGAAACAGCCGAGCTTATCAGAGCCGGAAAATACCAGGTAGCCTTCTTTCTTAAGTCTCTATCTCTGAAGGAGGTAAGGGAGACATCCCTTGCGGGAAAGATACTGCCTCCTAAGAGCACCTATTTCTATCCTAAACCCTTAAGTGGACTGGTGATGCGAGACTTGGAGGATGGAATTTACAGCCTATGAGCTCCTATCGAGACTGGATACTGTTAAGCAAACTTCCCCATCTTGGCCCCCGGAGATGTCGGCAGCTGGTAGATCATTTTGGAAATCCGGATAAGGTTCTCTCTGCCTCATCCCAAGCTCTATCCCGTATACCTGGTCTCAAGGAAAAGGCAGTTACTTCTATAACCCACCAGGCCCACAAAATAAAGATTGATCAGGATCTAAAGCTAATAGAGGAACTTGGCATAGAGGTAATTAGCTTTAAAGACCCTCGCTATCCAGCAAATCTTAAGACCATCTTTGACCCTCCCTTTCTTCTCTACCTTAGAGGGAGGCTAGAAAAGGAAGACGCTGATGCTCTGGCCCTAGTGGGAACCAGAAGAGCCACTGTGTATGGAAAACTTACTGCTCGAAGATTGGCCCGAGACCTGGCTCGGGAAGGGGTTACTGTGGTCAGCGGGATGGCGAGAGGCATTGATACTGAGGCTCATCGGGGAGCTCTAGAGGCAGGGGGGAGAACCATTGCTGTCTTGGGGTGTGGAGTGGATACAGTCTATCCTCCTGAAAATCGGGGCTTGATGGAAGAAATTATCAAAAAAGGGGCAGTGGTCTCAGAATTTTCTCTGGGGGAGGAGCCTGATGCCCCGCATTTTCCCCAGCGAAATCGCATAATCAGCGGACTCAGTAAAGGAGTTCTAGTAGTAGAGGCTCCCTTAAAAAGCGGTGCCTTAATCACTGCCAATTTTGCTCTGGATCAGGGTCGTGATGTCTTTGCCGTCCCCGGAAATATTAACAACCCCAATAGCCACGGAACTAACTTACTCATCAAAGAGGGTGCCAAATTGGTAGAGTCGGTGGAGGATGTCCTAGAGGAACTCAATTTTTCAGAGCTTGTCCAGCTTAAAAAAGAAAGGATTAAAACTGAGAACCTTTCATTATCCTCTGAGGAGGCCGAGATCTTTAACCTCTTAAAAGAAGAGCCTTCTCACATTGACCTACTGGTGAAGCTCAGTAGATTTCCGGCCTCTAAGGTGGGTGAGCTCTTAATGAGACTCCAGATAAAATCTCTGGTAAGAGAACTACCGGGCAAGCTATTCTGCAGAAGATAATCAGAGGGAAAGTTATATAGTGATAGGTAAATACTTAATGAAACCCCGTCATTACGAGCGAAGCAATCTCGGTAGCCGCCGGTAGGCGCAGGCTTCAGCCTGCGTAAGACAGCGCAACCTAAAGGTTGCGGCTACCGTGCATAGCCTGCGTTTATGCGCACCCTAAAGGGTGCGGCTACCCGCTCTGCTCTTTGCAGTCAACAACATGGAATGTCCTTCACTGAATATTTACAGTGATAGTCTAAAAGGAGGAAAAGTTGGCAAAAA
>JBHIEA010000109.1:0-6320 GCA_046760365.1 bacterium | reverse complement strand
AATTTTAGCGCAAGCACATTCCACACAAAATTTGGCTCTTGGTTCAATGCCTTAAGAATAGCAGAATTAAAGAAAACAACGAACTTAGGTGTTTCTGACGAGGAATATTTTAAGAATCTGGAAAGTGTTTGGGTGAAACTTGGAAGACAGCCGAAATACAAGGAGATGCAAAAGCCATTATCGGAATATTGTGCTGGAGCTTACGAATATAGATTTGGCACTTGGAGAAAAGCACTTAAGGAATTTATTAAGTACATAAATAGTGAAGAAATACCCGAGCTTGAAAATAAAGAACCTGTAAGTATTAACAAATCACAGATATCAAAGCAAACTGTTAGTAAACATAAGACTAGTAGAAGTATTTCGTGGAGACTTCGATTCATCATAATGAGAAGAGATAATTTCAAATGCAAGATTTGCGGAAGATCACCTGCTACTCAACCCGATATCACACTCCAAGTAGATCATATAAGGCCGTGGTCTGATGGGGGAGAGACTGCTCCAGAAAATCTGCAAACTCTATGCGATGAGTGCAATATTGGTAAAAGTAATCTAAAACTCTGACATTACCATCGCTCCTATGATTTTTTTTGAAAAAATCAGTCCGAATATTTTCGAAAACAGACCATAATAGGATATTTTTTGGTGGACGACAAAAGAGTAGTTTTCTTGAACTAGCGGAATTTATGCGTGGACCGAAGGTGCTGAAAGCAGGACATTCCTCGAAGGAGCCTTATATCGGCCATCTCAACGAGTCTTCGGACTGAGTAAGAAGAAAGACGTGTTGTCTGAGGAGCAGAGCGATGAGTTTCACGTCTTTCCCGGACCGTAAAGTGGCGCAGGTAACGAGAAGAAGAGCAGAAATAATCCAAAGCTGATATACAGCGACGGAGAGGAATTGTCCTGAGGTCTCTCTTGCCTTTGGTGCATACATATGGAATTCGAGGCCGAGCGCTAACTTCATCCGGAGGACTGTTAAATGGCCAAGGAAGCTCTTTTAGTCATTGATATGTTGAAGGATTTTGTGGAAAGAGGAGCTCCCCTGGAGGTGCCGTCTGTGAGTAAGATCGTGCCCAAGGTAAAGTTGAGGATTGAGGAGGCCAGAAAAAAAAGGATTCCTGTTATTTATATCTGTGATGCTCACAGAGTTCAGGATCGGGAGTTTAAACGATGGCCAGCGCACGCTATTCTGGGTACCAAGGGGGCAGAGGTGGTGGAAGAGCTAAGGCCTGAAAAAACTGATTTTACAGTAAAAAAGAGAAGATATTCTGGTTTCCTGGGAACAGATCTAGATCTGCTATTAAAGGAGCTTAAGGTTGAGAAGCTACACCTGACGGGAATTCTTACTAATGTTTGCGTTTTTTTTACCGCAGCGGAGGCAGCCATGAGAGATTATGAGGTGGTTGTCTACCGCGACTCTGTTGCGGCTCTTTCCGAGGAATATCATAGATTTGCTCTTGATCAGCTTGACCAGGTGTTTAAGATTAAGGTGGTCTAAAAACAACAAAATTTGTTTAACTTTTATTTGAGGGACACCCATATGGAGTTGGTGGAGATAGAGGTAGAGCAATTGGATCCAGATCTTCCTCTTCCTCAATATATGACGAGAGGATCGAGCGGTATGGATCTTTATGCTCGTCGAGCCACCACTCTTTTCCCGCGGCAAATAAAGCTCATTCCTACGGGGATAAAAGTGGGCATTCCCCCTGGTTTTGAGCTTCAGATAAGACCTCGCAGCGGTTTGGCTACTCAAGGGATAGGGGTAGTCAACTCTCCGGGAACCATTGATCCTGACTATCGAGGAGAGATTAAGGTTATTCTTATTAATTTTGGAGAAAAACCTTATCTTATCCGCCGGGGAGACAGGATTGCCCAGGGGGTGCTTTGTCCTGTACGCTATGCCCGCCTGCGCGTTGTCCATCAACTAAAGGCATCTGAAAGGAGCCACCAGGGGTTCGGTCATACGGGAAGGTAAGCCCAGGCTAGAGGAAAAACTGTGCTCATAAAAAGAAAAGAGGATCAGGTTGTGGGAGTTTTTTTGGTAGTGGTGGGCGTTTTTATTTTGCTAAGCCTTATTTTTTTCAGCTCCTCCAAGTCTTCTTTCCTCACCTATCCTCCCCATATCTCTTCTGATAATTACATTGGTAGGTTCGGGGTGTTCATAGCCTATCATCTTTATCTTGTTCTAGGGTTGGGAGCATTTTTTATTCCTCTGGGTTTAATCAAGGCAGGAGTGGAAAAATTTAGAAGAGGAGAGATAGATGGGTTGTTTCGTAAAATCACCGGGCTGGTCCTTTTTCTCCTAGCTTTCTCCACATCCCTGTCTCTTTTGGGTTTAAATAAACTCCCCTTTCTCTATGGAGGGGGACTGGTGGGACTATTCTTTGGTAAGACTTTCCTTTCCTTTTTCGGAAGAGTGGGAGCAGGTGCTATTCTAGGGGGGATTTTTGTTATTTCACTCATCTTGTGGGTTGATTTTTCTCCATTTTTAGCCAGACGAAAAATAAAAAGAAAGCTTTCTATTAAAAAGAGACCGATCTTCCCTGAAAAACTCAAGGAAGAGAAAACCAAAATATTCGCCAAGGCTCCTTCTTCCACCGTGAGTCTACCTCCACTTTCTCTTTTGAACCCTGTTCCTTCTCAAAGGGAAGCAGCGGATGAAGTCAAGATGGCGGGAAGGAAACTGCGTCAAACCCTGGGAGATTTCGGGGTAGAAGTGGAAATTGGCGAGGTCAAAGAAGGTCCCGCCGTTAATCGATTTGAGGTACGCCTTGCCCCCGGAATAAAAGTAAGTAAGTTAATGAGCCTCTCAAGTGATCTTGCTCTTTCCCTGGCTGTTCCCCATGTCCGTATCGAGGTTCCTGTCTCAGGTAAATCCTTAGTAGGCGTGGAGGTTCCCAAAAAGAAGGTGAACTTCGTTTACCTGCGGGAATTATTAGAGGATAAACAGTTCAGGGAATCTAAAACTAAGTTACTCTTCCCTCTGGGCAAGGACATTGCTGGAGCCTCTGTCTGGGTCAACTTAGAATCTTTACCACACCTTCTTATAGGAGGAGCCACCGGCTCGGGGAAAAGCGTATGCATAAATTCTCTCATTTTGAGTATCTTGTATAGGGCTCTTTCTGAAGAGGTAAAGTTTCTCTTAATTGATCCTAAAACGGTAGAGTTAGCTGACTATTTAGGTATTCCTCATCTTCTCTTTCCTCCCATAACTGAAGTGAAGCAGGCTAACTCCGCTCTCGAATGGGTGGTACAGGAGGTAAAGCGGCGATATGAGCGATTTAGTCAGACAGGGGTCCGGGACATATCTGGCTTCAATGCTAAGATGAAATCTGAGAATGAATCCATAATTCCCTATTTGGTAGTGATCATTGATGAACTGGCGGACCTGATGATGTTGGCCGGGACTGCTCTAGAGAAAACTATCTGTAGGATAGCCCAATTGGGAAGAGCAACCGGTATTCATCTGGTAGTAGCTACTCAGCGTCCATCGGTGGACGTAATTACTGGCCTGATCAAGGCCAATTTTCCTTCCCGGATTTCCTTTGCTGTAGCTTCTCAAGTTGATTCTCGCACAATTCTTGATGCCACTGGAGCAGAAAGATTGGTAGGTAATGGAGATATGCTTTATTCTCCAGTGGAAGCTTCTCAGCCATTTCGTATACAGGGAAGTTTTGTCTCCCCCTCAGAGGTAAAAAGAGTAGTCGATTTTATTAGAGAGCAAGGAGAGCCTACTTATCTTGATGAGATTGTCAAAGGAGCTGAGGAAGAAAAAGATCAGGGAGAGATCTCCCCCACCGATGAACTTTTTTCGGAGGCCAAGGAGTTGGTGATAAGAAGGGGAAAGGCTTCCACTTCTCTTCTTCAGCGGAGACTGTCTATAGGGTATAATCGGGCTGCCCGGATTATGGATCAATTGGAAAAGGCTGGAATAGTAGGGCCGCCCCGGGGAAGCAAACCAAGGGAGGTGTTGAGAAGGGAAAAGTTGTGACTCTAGCTAATAAGATTACCTTGACTCGCATTCTCTGTATTCCCTTTTTTGTCTTTTTTTTATTTGTGGGAGGAAAAAGGGGAACATTTTTTGCCTTCATGATTTTTGTGTTTGCCACCCTTTCTGATTTTTTAGATGGATGGTTGGCCCGCCGCAAGCATGAGGTGACCCGTAGCGGAAAAATAATTGACCCGGTTGCCGACAAGATTTTGGTTTACAGCGCTTTCATCTGTTTTATTCAGCTTCACCTCATTCCATTTTGGATGGTTATAATTATCATGGGAAGAGATTTTTTGGTGACGGCTCTCCGGATTGAGCTGGCGACAAAGAAGGTAATTTTGGCTGCTGGTCAACTGGCAAAGCTTAAGACCTTCTTTGAGGATCTAGCCGTCATTTTCATATTCTTTGTCATGGTGACTAAAAATTTTGAAATTGGAGTTTGGAGGCCCGAAATGTTAATCTTTGTTTTGATGGGCATTGCTACCTCATTGGCTGTCATATCAGGCATCGACTACTGGATCAGGAACAGAAGGCTTTTAGGGTGAAAACTATTTTTACTTTTTTAGGAACGGGGTTTGGAATAGGTTATATTCCATTTTTACCTGGAACAACGGCAACTCTCTTAGCAGTGGTGATATATCTGATTTTGAGCCGAATTTTTACTCATCCCTTTAGCTATGGGGTGATGTTGGTGTTTTTTTGTGGCTTGGGGGTGTGGATTTGTGGAAAATGTGAGCATCATTTTGAAAAGAAAGATTCTCCGGTTATCGTCGCTGATGAGATAGGAGGATTTTTGGTAGCTATGTTTGCCCTGCCAGTCTCCTTTCGCTTTATTTTTCTAGGATTCATTTTATTTAGAGCCTTTGACATTCTTAAACCCTTTAAAATAGAGAGACTTCAAAAACTCCCGGGAGGTTGGGGCATCATGGGAGATGATATAGCAGCCGGTGTTTTAGCTAATTTGATGCTTCATATAGCCCGAGTAATGCTGGGATGGTAACATTTTTTGAGAGGAGGTAGTAAATGGGTAAAATTACTGAGATTCGCTGGCATGGAAGAGGAGGGCAGGGCGCAAAAACGGCGGCCTTACTCCTAGCTGAATCCGCTCTGGAGGCTGGAAAATATGTCCAGGGGTTCCCTGAGTATGGTCCCGAACGTATGGGAGCTCCCATGCAGTCTTTTACCAGGATTAGCGAGGCTACCATTAGTCTACATTCTCATGTCAGGAGTCCTGATGCAGTAGTGGTGTTGGATTCCACGTTATTGGACACTGTAAATGTGGCTCTGGGGCTTTCGGAAAATGGGGTAATTCTGATAAATACTTCCGAGACTCCTCAAGCCATAAGACGCAGGTTGGGATTAGACAAAGGTAAGGTTTTTACCGTAGATGCAACTTCCATATCTTTGGAGACCTTGGGAAAGAATTTACCCAATACTCCTATGTTGGGGGCTTTAATCAAGGTTACCAGTCTATTAAATCTAGATACTATCGCGTCTTCTATTAAGCATAAGTTTGGGAAAAAGTTTAGTTCCAGAGTAATAGAGGGGAACATAGAGGCTATAAAGAAGGCTTATGAGGAGGTAAAGGGAGAATGAGAGAAAAAGGCTGGAGAGATATTCCTTGGGGAGGGCTGATTTTAGAGGAAGGCAATGCAGAAAAGTATAAGACGGGAAGTTGGCGAACCTATCGGCCAGTATGGGATGAGAAAAAATGTACCCATTGTCTTTTATGCTGGGTTTATTGCCCAGATTCTTCTATTGTAGTTAAAGAAGAAAAATTCGAACAGTTTGATTATGATCACTGCAAGGGCTGTGGGATTTGCTCAACCCAGTGCCCGACAAAGGCTATCCGCATGGTAGAAGAGGCTAAATTTATCATAAAGGAAGGAGGAAAATACAGTGGGAAGGATAGTTTTAGGTTTAACCGGTGATGAGGCTACGGCTGAAGCGATGCGACAGGTCAATCCTGATGTCCTGGCTGCCTACCCCATTACCCCTCAGACGGAGACAGTTCAGAGATTTTCCGAGTTTGTGGCTGAGGGGAAAGTTGCTACAGAGATGGTGAGGGTAGAGAGCGAACATTCAGCTATGAGTGCCTGTATAGGAGCTGTAGCAGCAGGGGCTCGAGCTATGACTGCCACTTCGGCTAATGGCTTGGCCTTAATGTGGGAGATTTGTTACATTGCGGCCTCTTATCGATTGCCTGTAATAATGGCTGTGGTAAATAGAGCCTTGAGTGGTCCTATTAACATCCATTGTGATCATTCTGATTCCATGGGGGCACGAGATGCCGGGTGGATTCAGATATACAGTGAAAACTGTCAGGAGG
>JBHIEA010000108.1:0-6356 GCA_046760365.1 bacterium | reverse complement strand
TAGGATCTTCGGAGAAGAAATCTTTTCTGATTCTTTCAATTTTTCTTTCTTTAAAGGAGCTTCTAGGCCAACAGGAATACTGATGGTAAAGGCGGTTCTTTTCTCTTTCAACCCCCTTCTAGCTATTCTGGTAATTCGCAAGATCATCTAACAAAAAAAGCCCATTCTTTCATTCGAAAGAATGGGCGATTGTGACTCGGGATATAACTTCGGTAACCCAGCCACCATTTAAAAGGCCTGCGGTTTTGCGCCCTATTCTTTCGAATAGTTTGCCTTTATCGACTATACCCTTCTCACCTCTTGAACAATTATCAAAGATCCACTTCTCTACCGACCATGTCCAAATATCTCATAGCACATCTTTACCATAGTAAATAAAGAATATTTGTCAAATAACTTTTGCAGGAAATTCATCCTACTAACCCTGTAAAATTATTCAGAGCTCACGGTGCCTGAAGTAGCGATACTTTACAACGATACAGAAAAAATATTCATAAAGTCACAGGTTTGACAGATAAGCTGTCGGTATTTTTCTATTGTTTATGGGGAATCTCGAAAATAGTTTCTGCTCAACATTTGGAGAAAAGCACTTTCTTATACCACCATTTTCCTGCAAAAGTTGGTTGTCAAGCGTTCGTCTTGCACACCCCGACTGGAAGTCCCAAAAATTTCACATCGTTTTTCACCAAGATCTTGACTCAAAGAGAGATTAAGAAGATGACAAAGTGGAAATGGGTTTTCTGTGTAACACAGCTTAAGACTTGGGATAGAATTTGGGGAAACTCCCAATACAAGGATCTTGACATAGACTGACATATAAAATAATAATTCAAATAATAGAATCTTAAATTTAAGCTTCTGGAAGGATTTTGGGTTCTGGTGGCAATTTCAAGAAATGGCTGGAGTCGGATTTTTGTCCTTACATATCTCCTCTCGCTCACCCTTTTAACCCAGTTGCAGCTAGTCCGGCGACAAACCTTCTGTGCAACACTGCAAATAATACCAATATGGGTAAAACACCCAATATTGCACTCGCCATTATTTTCCCCCACTCCGCAGTCCACTGTCCCTGGAACATGACAACGGCAACTGTAACAGGCTGCAGCTCCGGTCTATTAAGAAAAGCAAGGGGTAATAAGAACTGATTCCAACTGTACAGTGCAACAATAGTCATCACAGTGACAATACCCGGCCTCGCAACTGGAAGAATAACCCGCCAAAACGCCTGCCATCCTGAAGCTCCATCTATTAGCGCCGCTTCGAGTAATTCGTTGGGGAGTTGTATGAAGTACGAACGTAACAACAATATCGCGAAAGGAGACCACTTGGCTATGTAGATTAAGATCATCCCACTAAGGGAGTTTATAAAGCCAAGCCTTGCAAACATAAGGTAAAGTGGAGCAATGAAAAGTTGTGCTGGAATGGTGGTGCAGAAAAAAATATATCCGATTAAAATTAAAAATGGCCCACCCGGTATCTTCATCTTGGCTAGAGCATAGGCGGCAGGTGCACCTGTGAGTAGTACACCTAAAACTGCCCCCAGTGTTAATATGCTACTATTTTGAAGGGCTCGTCCGAAGTTGCCCTCATGCCAGGCACCGAGGTAATTTCCAAAATGGAGTTTTTCTGGTAGTCCAAAGGGATCAGTGAATAATTGGGCAGGGCCCTTTAAAGATGCACTCACGGCTATATAGAAAGGGAATAGAGAAAATAATAACAGCAATATCAGTATCTTAGGACTAATAGAACGGTTTAATAATCTGCCCGACATTAGACTTCCATCCCTCTATGTCTAAGATAAAATAATATACCTACGGCTAAGCAACCGAACATTGCTATTACTAATCCAATAATAGAGGCCTCTCCAATTTTATAAGAAAAAAAGGCTCGTTTGTAAAGAAGTGTGGCCAAAAGCTCCGTGGCTCCACCCGGACCACCTTGAGTGGTAACCCAAATCCAATCAAACACCTGAAATGACCAAATTATGGTCATAATTTCCATGAAGACAACGGTAGGGACAATTTGAGGCAAAGTTACATGCCAAAATTCTTGCCACTTGTTGGCACCATCCAAAACAGCAGCTTCATATAAATTTTTTGGGATTCCTTGAATAGCGCTGTAAAAGACCACGCATAAAAATCCCCACCATGCCCATATATTTGCAAAGGCTATGGCGTAGAGCGCTGTTGAAACATTTCCCAGCAAACCCATTCCAATGAATTTCCCTAACCCCCTAACGGGATTGTAAATATAGCGCCATATAAGAGCAATAACGACCACCGGAAGGGTAACAGGAAGAAAATAAAAGGGTTCACTGAATTGCCATCGTGTCCTCCGTAGTAGCTCCGCCACCCCTAACCCCATAGCAACTGGGATGGTAAGGAAAATGATTGTCCAAATAATATTATGGCTTAACGCCTGTAGAAAACGAGGATCAGAAAAAACCATAGAGAAGTTTTTTATTCCGACAAACACTGGGGTACCAATTCCATCCCACTTGAAGAAGGCTAAGATTAGGGTCCAGATTGACGGCACTAAGATTACAAATACGTTTATTGCTAAAGCTGGGACTATAAAAGGTAGGACCACAAGTAGCTTCTTTGCCCGTCTCTTCATTAATAATAGGGGGGAGGGGATGTGCCCCCCTCCTTTTTTACCTTCGTTCCGGAATTGGTGGTACCACTCCGGCTTCGACATCTTTGTTAAAGGCTTCCCCCCATTTTTTCATATATTCTTCTGCGGTTATTTTTCCAAGCCACACCTGCTCTATCCCTTCATAAACCCACTCCCACGCTTGGTCGCCGAGAAAAGTCCAGGTTGTATAGCCGTAAGCACCTTTTTTAATAAGCTCAGACTGAGTCCGGAAATGTTTTACGAACACAGGGTCGACTTCAGCTGGGATGACCTCCTCAGGAATTTCAATGGGGACAAGCCATTCACCAGGATAATCTCTCAATAACTTTCCGATACCCTCTTTGTAACCAAGCATCCATACTAGAAACTTCGCTGTTTCCTCAGCATGTTTAGAGTTTTTGTTGACAGAAAGCGTTGTCCCTACCCCAACATCAACTATGGGGTAATCAACCCCCTCACGAAGGGAAGGAAATGGTACCCATTCCCACTGATCGTCTGAGGGCCAGTAAGCTGGATTGCCAACCCATTGGAATGCCCACGAACCGACAACCATCATGGCTCCTTTCCTCGTAGCTACCAGAGGTACAACATCCGTGAAACCTAGACTAAAGTACACGTCCGGCTTTGGCCAATAGTTGAGGAAGTCCTGCTTGAACTTCTCGATTGCCTCGACGAACAAGGAGTTATCCCACGCAAGCTGTCCCGTCAAAGCTTGGTATACATTTTCAGGACCAGCATAGTGATTGAGATATACAGTAACAAACCACTCGTTTGTCGGCCTCCAATCAGCGTTGCTTAACGACACCGGTAGAATACCCTTCGCTTTTATTCCATTACAAAGAGCTTCCCATTCTTCCCGATTGGTAGGTGACTTCCAGCCATGTTTCTCAAATAGGGTTTTGTTGTAAACGATCCCCATACTTTCAAAAGTTTTAGGGAGTGAGTAGATCTCCCCCCTGTACTTGCCAACTTCCAAAGCAAGCTCGGCCAATTCCTTATCCAGAGCTTTCTCTTTAACATATTTATCTAACGGAATCAACGCACCCACTCTTGCGTATCTATTGGCTTCCGCGGGTCCCATGGTCATAATTATATCTGGACCTGTACCTGCAGCAATGGCTGTCCTGAGAAGCGGTAACAGCTGTCCTCCCCCCTTTATGATCGTTTTAATCTCAATGTTGGGATGAGCTCTCTCAAACGGCTCGATTAAGTTTTTTTCCTGAGCTTCGAGATGCCGAGGTAGGATTGTTTCATACCACCACGTTATGGTAATCTTTTGGCCGTTTACAGCTTCTACTGCAATGCCTGACAAGAATCCCATTGTCAGGGTTAGCAATATCACTGGGGAAATTGACCACTTAAAGTTATCAAGGAACCTACCCTTGATCCTCATGGGAACACCTCCTGCTTAGATTTGATCTTAGATAAAGGGTGTGATTTTATATATTTTCACCTCCTCCCCCCTTTATTTTTTAGCTCTTTCATTTTAAAACCTAAGCTACATGTTTTTCTTGGCCAGCTCAAATGTTCTCTTTGCCAGATCACTTATCCTCATATCTGAGTATCCAGGGACAATGCTTTTTACTCTATTGTTTAGAGGCTTTGACATTTCCTCCGGAATCCCCTTTATTCCTTGGAGCGCTCCAAGAATGGAGCCAGCAGTAGCACCATTGCAGTCAGTATCGTATCCACACATTACTGCAATGGATACGGTTTTCTTGAAGCGAAGCTCTCCCCAGATGAGGCCTATCAAGACAAAAGCAAGGTTAGGAAGAGTATGGACAAAATGATATTTTCCGTACTTTTCATTTGCCCTTCGCCACACCCCCTGCCAGCTGTTTAGCTTTCTACTCCAACTTATCACATTTTTTACTACTTCCGCTAAGCGAGAGTTTTTCGGCACCTGGGACAAACCTGCATCAATTATCTTCTCTAAATCATCGCTTACCAGAGCAGCCGATATGGCTGCGGCTATGAACATCTCACCGTAAATGCCATTCTTGGTATGAGAAAGACAGGCATCTTTGTAAGCAAGGGAAGCAGCCAGTTTCGGGTTCCCAGGAGCAATGTACCCGAATAGGTCAGCCCTTATTTGAGCACCTATCCACTCTCGAAAGGGATTACGATAGATAGCCGTGGCAGGTGGTTTAAGGCCTCTCACAAGGTTAGAATAGGTTTGACGCTCAGCTGTATATACCATCTGGTAAGGAAGATTTGAAAGCCACACCTGAGCTACATCCTCTGTGGTAAATTCAAGGCCATTTTCCTCTACGAGCTTTAAGTTAAGGATGGTATAATCGAGATCATCATCTCGAGCCATATAGCTTATATTTCCTCTGGTAGCCTCTTTAGCTGAGGGATGGAAGGTATATTCATTGTTATTGATTTTATCCGGTGCATAGGGAAGATAATCCTGCAAGGGATAAGAGCTTGTAACCTTTAGGTAGTTTTCTATTTCCCTTCTCGGCCATCCCTCCACGGGCTTTCCCAAAAGACAGCCGATGCATCTGCCAAGCCAGGCTCCGTGTATACGCTCATAGAGAACATCCTTATCTAAAATTTTGGGAAAAGTTATCTTCTGCTGAGAAGTTGCCCTTTTAATCTCATCTATCTCGGAGGGTTCCTCGTAATCCCAGTCAGCTCTTTTTTCCAGAATTTCTAAACTATTGTAAAACTCCTCTATCTCCCCTGGAGATCCTTTCCTCTTCAAGCTCTGTAATCTTTCCTTAGCCTGATCGGTTACGTCCTTTCCCTCCCGCTCTAACTGAGATATCTCGTACTCGAGGAGTTCCAATACTTCTTCTTTTTGAAAATACGCCGAAGTCCTCTGAGATATTCTAGCATTGTCCATTATATAAGCTCCTCCGCTAAATCTAAATTTAATCCATCCCTGTCCTTCCAATATCCTTAAGGCTTCCCTTACCGTAGGACGGCCCACTCCTAATTGCTTGCTCAATTCGTTCTCAGTGGGAAGTCTATTTGCGGGCTTTAAACTCCCATGGATAATATCTCGCTTGATTTCCTCTGCCACCAATACCGGCAGGGTTGTTCTTCTCACCGGTCGCATGGTTTGCCTCCCAGATTGTCGGACAATATAACAACAAGATTATAATACATTTAGCAATTTTGTCAAGTCGCCGAATTAAATTAGAGAAATTGAAAGTTAGTGTTGTCTTTGGAAGTTCAGGGGAAAAAAAGGAGTAAAAAGCAGGTTTTTGATAATAAAATGGAGATCTCCCCAAAAATTCCACATAGTTTTCCACGAAGTGCTGAATTAAAGAGCAACTCTGAACATAACGTAGTGGAAAGGGACTTTCTCCGCCACAAAAAATAAAGATTTTATCTAGAATTTTGGGAATCTCCAGTTTGTTCCTATATTGACAGACTCATAGATTTGGCTATAGTAAGACTGTTGGTTTAATGAGTACCTTTAGCTTGGCTGGTAGTGAACATGAGTATAGCGGATAACGTACGAAAAGTCAGGCAGATAATTGTGGAGATTTGCGGTAAGGCCGGTCTTGATCCCGAAAAGATCGCTCTAGTGGCGGCAACTAAAGACCGACCCGTCTCCCAGATAAAAGAGGCTATGGAAGCGGGAATCAGGATAATCGGAGAGAATAGACTGCAAGAAGCCAAAAGAAAGATAGCCTTTCTCAACACCGAAGATGTGGAATGGCATTTTATTGGGCACCTGCAGACGAACAAAGTTAAACCGGTCATAG
>JBHIEA010000107.1:0-6402 GCA_046760365.1 bacterium | reverse complement strand
CCCTCGAGTATCTTGAAAGAACCAAAAAGGAGGTCGGAATGCTCAGGGATGACATTCTAAAAAAGGTGAAGGAGATTACTAGTGAACAGTTAGGAGTAGATGAATCTCAGATTGTACCTGAGGCTAAGTTTGTGGATGACTTGGGGGCGGATTCATTGGACACAGTGGAATTAGTGATGGCTTTGGAAGAAGAATTTGATTTGGAGATTTCCGATGAAGAAGCAGAAAAACTGACCACGGTACAGAGGGTAGTGGATTATATTGAGGATCACCTTGAACAGTAATAATGAACCACCAAAAATTAGTGAAAACATTTTTTTATCTATTTATCGGTCTCTAACCACTGGACTAAGGATAAAGCATGGTGCGCCAAGTAGTCGTTACCGGGATGGGAGTAGTTTCTCCCATCGGTATCGGGATCGAAAATTTTGGTAAGGCCCTTTTTCTCGGAAAAAATGGAGTATATAAAATAACCCATTTCGATCCATCCCCTTACCGCAGTCGTATGGCTGGTGAGGTTAAAAATTTTGATCCTTACCAGTGTCTTCCGCCTAAAGAAATCAGACGAATGGATCGGTTCACTCAGCTAGGAATGGTAGCAGCAGAAGAGGCTATAAGACAAGCGGAAATAACCCATGAGGATAATGATCCAGCTACAATAGGGGTCCTGGTCGGCTCCGGGGTGGGGGGACTCCGTACCATTGAAAGAGAACAGACCGCTCTTTTAGAGAAGGGCCCTCAGCGAGTAAGTCCCTTCTTGGTTCCTATGTTAATTACCGACATAGCCTCAGCCTTTATTGCTATCAAGTACGGGTTCTCTGGCCCCAATTTTTCGGTCTCTACCGCTTGCGCTACGGGAAATCACTCCATAGGAGAAGCATTCAAGATTATTCAGAGGGGAGATGCAGAAATTATGATTGCTGGAGGAACTGAAGCGGCTATTACTCCTTTGGGATTGGCTGGCTTTTGCTCAATGCGAGCTCTGTCAACCCGAAATGAATGTCCTGAAAAAGCCTCTCGACCTTTCGATAAGGAAAGAGACGGGTTTGTAATGGGAGAAGGAGCTGGGGTTGTGGTTTTAGAAGAACTCCAGCGTGCTAAGAAAAGAGGTATTACTATTTGGGGAGAAATCATCGGTTTTGGCATGAGCGAGGATGCCTATCATATAACCCAGCCGGTATCAGATGGAAGAGGAATTAGACAGGCAATGAACAAAGCATTAGAGGATGCCAAAATTTCTCCTCAGGAAGTAGATTATATAAACGCTCATGGAACCTCCACTCCTTTTAATGATAAAGTAGAGACTCAAGCCATTAAGGATGTCTTTGGAAGAAAAGCTTACCAGATTCCTGTAAGTTCCACTAAGTCTATGACTGGTCATCTTTTGGGAGCAACCGGCGGAGTGGAACTGATCGCCTGCCTTTTGGCCCTTAGAAATAACATTCTTCCTCCCACCATCAATTATGAAAATCCTGATCCTGAATGCGATTTGGATTATGTTCCTAACAAAGCCAGGGAAGTCAAAATAAAGGTTGCTATGTCTAATTCTATGGGCTTTGGGGGACATAACGCTGTACTGGTAGTCAAAAAATTGTGAGATGAAGATGAGTTCTGCCCGGAGAAAGGAGCTGGAAGAACTCCAAAGAAGTCTCGGTGTTAAATTCACCAACCTAAATCTCCTGGAGCAAGCCTTAACTCACACCTCTCATACCAAGTCAACCAATGAATCCTCTATCTCCCACTATGAAAGACTGGAATTTTTAGGGGATGCAGTACTGGAGTTAGTTACTGCAGAACATCTTTTTAAAGCCTATCCGGGTTTGAGCGAAGGCGAGCTGTCTAAACTTCGTTCTGCCATGGTGTCCCGGGAAAGTCTTTCCCATTGTGCCCGGAAAATTAAGATCGGAAACCATCTTTTAATAGGTAAGGATCAGGAAGGGATCCAATCACAGGATGCTTTATTGGCCGACGCTTATGAGTCTATAATCGGAGCGCTATATCTAGATAAAGGGTTAGAAACTGCACGACACTTTATATTAGGCCGATTTATGGAAGAGGAGGAAAAAATTGCCAAGATAAAGGACTTTAAATCCCAGCTACAGGAATATACCCAGCTGGTGTACAGATCCCTTCCTCAGTATCAGGTAATCCAGGAAATCGGTCCGGACCATAGTAAGAAATTCAGAGTAAAAGTTAAAATCGAGGGGAAAGTCTGGGGAGAAGGTTGGGGGACCAGTAAGAAGAGGGCAGAGAAGATCGCTGCTCAATCTGCTTGGATGAAGGTAATGCATGGTGAAAACTTTAATGATCAGCGTCTCAGGGGTAAGAGGAGTCGTGGGAGAGACTCTCACCCCTGAGATCGCAACCAAGTTCTCGGCTGCCTTTGGTGAGTTTCTAGGCAGAGGACCCGTTCTCGTGGGTTCGGATACCCGTACCTCAAGTGAAATGTTCAGACTCTCTGTCTTTAGCGGTCTAATTTCCACAGGGTCCGAGGTTATCGATGTTGGTATTTGCCCTACTCCTACTCTGCAGCTCATGGTAGAGAAACTGCATGCTGGCGGAGGTATCGCTATTAGTGGAAGTCACAATCCGGCAGAGTGGAACGCCTTAAAGTTCGTGAGATCCGATGGCCTTTTTCTTTACCCCGAGGAGGGAGAAAAAGTTTTAGAAATTTATAATCAAGATAAGATAAGACGAGCCAGATGGGATCACCTGGGCAGGATTTATAAGGAAAGCTCAGCTATAGAAAATCATTTGGATCGAGTCTTGAAAGTGGTAAATGGAAAAAAAATCAAAAGTAAAAAACTCAAAGTTGTTATAGATGCTGGTAATGGGGCAGGAGCGCTAATCAGCCCCGAGCTTTGTAGAAGATTAGGATGTGAGGTAGTTGAGGTTAACTGTGAGCCTAACGGTATCTTTTCTCGTCCCCCTGAGCCAATTCGGCCCCATCTAAGAGAGCTTTCCAAAATAGTCAAATCTAGGAAAGCAGATATCGGTTTTGCTCATGATGCTGATGCAGATAGACTCACCATAGTTACTGATAAAGGAGAAATTTTACCTGAGGATTATACTCTCTTACTGGTGGCTAAATTTTCCCTGAGGAAAAAAACCGGATTGGTAGTCACAAACCTTTCCACCACTCAGGCTTTAGATGATGTAGCTGCCGAATTTAACTCTCCGGTTAAACGGACAAAGATAGGGGATATTCATGTATCCCGTTGTATGAAGGAGGAGAAGGCAACAATTGGGGGAGAGGGAAATGGAGGAGTGATTATCCCTGAGGTACATTATGCTCGGGATGGAATTGCTGCTATTGCCCTACTGCTTGAGTACCTTGCTGACACCGATGAATCAGTATCAGAATTAGCTAAGAAACTACCCCGTTATTACATGGTAAAAGGAAAGCGAGCTTTCACTGGAAAAGATTTTTCGCGTATTAAAAACAAGTTGGAGGAGGAGTTCAAGCCCGAGAGTCTTGATTTTCTTGATGGGGTAAAAATTACCTTAGAGGACGGCTGGATTCATATAAGACCCTCAGGTACTGAACCGGTGATTCGTATCATCACCGAAGCAAAAACCAAAGAAAGAGCAGAAGCCCTCTACCAGTTAGGGCTAGAGAAGATTAATGAGGCGGCATAAGGTGTGATTTGCTCGGTGTTTTTCCAATTACTACCGCTAAGTTTTACTCACCTTTTTATACTGTAGCTTTTATGGGCAACATATAAGTCTGGAGAAGAACTGAGAGTTTAGAACGTATAGACCCAAGATCGCGCAGCTGAGATATGGAAAACTGATCGGCGGGCAGCAAAAGAAGAGAATTTTGACTATCAAAATAGCTTTAGTATAATTAATTCATTGAGGGCCGGCATACTGAACTACAAAGGAAATGGGGTGTCGGGAGCAAGAAGGAGTAGATTTTTAGCCGGGCGAAAAGCAGAAGATGGTCAGATCTGAAAAAGAAATCATAGATCAAAAATAGACATCATATAGTTAGAGAAAACTTTGGAAGGAAACTCCCCTCGGAGAGCGAAATAAGGCAAAGAGAAGAAAAAATGGATACATACAGTTTACTAAAGGAGATGAAAGAAAAAGACGCCTCCGATCTACATATCATCTCTGGTATTGCTCCCAGCTTTCGTATTGCCGGACAGTTAAGATCAGGGGGAGGCGAGAAGATAACCTCTGAGCAATCGAAATCTTTGATTTGTTCCTTGATGACAGAGAAACAAAAAAGCGAGTTTAAAAAAAACCGTGAGTTGGATTTCTCCTTAACCATGGAAGGAATAGGTCGGTTTAGAATAAATGCCCATTTTCAACAGGGGTCAGTGGCCGCAGCTATTAGACGCATTCCTGACCGCGTCCCTTCTCTTTCAGCGCTCAACCTTCCCCAAATCCTTGCTCATTTAGCTCTTAAAGAAAAAGGTCTCATTCTGGTGACCGGGCCGGCTGGGTGTGGAAAGTCCACTACCTTAGCAACTATGGTGGAAATAATAAATGAGAAAAGGTCGGCTCACATTATCATTATAGAGGATCCCATTGAATACCTGCATTGCCATAGAAAAAGTATAATAGAACAAAGGGAAGTGGGAGCTGATACTCTTTCTTTTGCTGGTTCCTTAAGACATTCCATTCGTCAGGATCCCGACGTTATCCTCATTGGGGAAATGAGAGATTTGGAAACCATTGCCATAGCCATTACCGCTGCTGAAACGGGACATCTAGTCCTGAGCACCTTGCATACTCCTGATGCTCCTCAGGCTATTGATCGAGTGGTTGATGTCTTTCCTCCTCATCAACAGTCTCAGATAAGAATGCAGCTCTCAGGCACCTTGCTGGGAGTAATTGCTCAAGTTCTTCTTCCTAGAGAAAACGGAGAGGGAAGAGTTCCCGCAGTGGAGCTGTTGATCGCAACTCCCGCCGTAAGAAATCTCATTCGTACTGGAAAAACCCATCAATTATATACCCTAATGCAGACAGGAGCCCAATTTGGGATGCAAACGATGGATCAGGCTCTGAAGAACCTGGTAAAAAGAGGATTGATAAGCTTCGAGATAGCTTTATCCAGAGCAAAGGATCCCAAAGGCTTTCAGGGATCATTAAGCTAAGATATCGGATAACAGGAAATTCTGGTGGGTCCCCACTTCAAGTGGGAACATCAAGATAGAGAGGGAGGGCGTATGAACTCGATAGCAAGGTGGTATGAAAGGTGCATAATTGAAAAGGGGAAAGAAAGTTTACTCTGGGCTTTTATCGCCTTTACGACCAGCGTGCTGGTTTCTCGTTCAATTGTTCTGGATGTTGAAAAGGGGAAGGCTATTTTCGGCTATTTTTACATTAAAGGTTACCACATCCATCACTTTTATTACGGGATACTTTTATTGATACTCGGCAATTGGTTAGCCTTGATCAGATATAAAAGGTTATACAAGAGGGTTTTTAAGGGAGTTGCCAGCGTGATGTTTGGAGGAGGTCTTGGACTTGTGGTAGATGAGTTTGGACTTTTATTGACCATGGAGTTTGGCATTAAGGGGAATTACTGGGCTCCTCAATCCTATTATGCTATAGGAGTAGCAACTTCTATCTTCCTAGGGTGTTTGCTGTTTTTAAAAGCAGATTAGTATAAAAAATGGGAACAATTACCGCTATAAATTCGCAGAGGAGAAATCCTAATAGATACTCTATCTTTATAGATGGGAGGTTTGTCCTGGGCCTTGATAAAAAGATAGTTGAGGATATGGACTTAAAGGTGGGAAAACTGGTAGATGAGAAAGATCTTGAAAAGATAACCTTTCAGGAAGAACTAAATAAAGCCCAGGCCTATGCCTTCACGCTTTTAGACTACCGGGAGAGGAGTTTGCAAGAAATAAGGATGAGAATGAGACAAAAGGGGTACGAGGAAAAACTGATAGCGAAAGTTATCGAGTACTTGAAGAACCGCAATTTGATAAATGACAAGAGATTCGCTCGACTATGGGTAGAGAGCCGTATAAAAAAGGGCTACGGGAGTTGGAGAATAAGGTCTGAGCTGGAGCAAAAGGGAGTAGATAGAGAGATGACTGATGAGACCTTGAAGGATCTGTGTTCGGGAATTGATGAGGTCCAGGTAGCCTTAGATCTGGTTAAGAAAAAAAGGTGGGTTTCGAAGGAACCAGAGAGGCTCACTGCACGTGTTTCGAACCTATTGAAACGGAGAGGCTTTTCTTTTGAAGTAATATCTAAGGTCATAGATGAAATCCACGCCGAAGCCGCTTCAGGCAAGCCTTCTAAGTGATTTTCTTTCCTCACCACTTTGTATCAATTTAGATGGCGGAGTCAGTTACCTTTCGGTTACATTATATATGGCAGAGCCGGTAACTGTTCAAAATTTGGTGGGTAAATGCTTACCTGTTTCTAATTAACGGC
>JBHIEA010000106.1:0-6437 GCA_046760365.1 bacterium | reverse complement strand
AGGGAGGTGAGGAAAAAGTAGGATAGTTAGAAGAAGAAGGAGTTCAGGAGGGAGGAAAATGAAGAAGGTAATGATGGTAGTGGTGGTTTGCTTGGTTATCATTCTGGGTGGTGGTCTGGGTATGGCCGCTCAGAAGTCACCCTTTGAGGGCGAAACCATTACGGTAGCCGTCCATGCGGTCCCTCATGCTACCGGGGTCTATATGTTCCGGGACCAGTTTGAGAAAAAATACGGCATCAAGATAAATGTGGTGGAGATGGCACCTGAGGCCATTTACGAAAAGGAAATGACGGAGTTCACCGCTGAGAGTGGAGCCTTTGATGTTGTCCAATTTAATCCTGCCTGGATTGCAGATTATAGCAGACATCTGGAACCTCTTGAACCATTAGCCAAGAAGTACAATCTTGATTTCCAGCTAGGTGACGTTATGCCCATATTCCGGGAGCTATATTGTAGTTGGGCTGACGTTTGGTATGGTATGCCCTGGGACGGTGATACCCATATGTTGTACTTCCGGAAAGATACCTTCGCCAAAAGTGGATTGTTGCCTCCAAAGACCTGGGACGAGTATCTAAATATTGCCAAAAAGCTCAGTGGATGGGATTGGGATGGCGATGGACAAACAGAATACGGAGAGGCCTCCTACTTAAAACGGGGTAGGACTTACTGGTGGTTCCTGGAAAGACTGCCGGGATATGGAGGTAATTACTTTGACGAAGATATGAATCCTTTGATAAACAGTGAAACTGGGGTGAAAGCTCTTGAGAATCTGGTAAATACTATTCCCTATATGCCTCCGGGAGTTCTCAATTATGCTTATATGGAAGTTAGAACAGCCTATACCAAAGGTGATGTAGCTATGGTCCTACAGTGGACCGACGTGGGAAAATGGGCTGAAGATCCCAAAGAGTCAAAGATAATAGGTAAGACCGGCTATTTGGTAGTTCCTCAGGGTAAGACCATGATCGCTGGTGGATGGGATTTAGGTATCCCCAAATACTCAAAACATAAAGGAGCCGCCGCATACTTTATACACTTCATCACCAGTCCTGAGATTAGCTTGGATGTGGTCATGGGTCCCACCTCGCTAGACCCTTACCGGGTATCTCAGTATCGCTCGCCAAAGTTTCGTCAAGCCTGGCCAACGGCAGGAGATTACCTTGATGCCATTGAAGCCAATCTAGCTCAAGGATTTCCTGATCTTTTAATTCCCGGCGCGGCCGAGTATATGGATTCTCTTGACTATCAACTTACTCTGGCTTATGCTCAGGAGAAGTCTGCCAAGGCTGCTTTAGATGCGGCTGCTGCTGAGTGGAAGAAAATAACCAAAAGGTTAGGGGCAAAGGAACAGAAAGAGGCATGGTTGTCACAACTTAAAGCTATGAAGGCTATGCTGGCAAAATAGCAGGATATACTTAGAGGAAACAGAATAACTTTTTCACTGAGGGGGTAGTTTTTTCCCCCTCAGTTCATTTTGTGGAGCCTTGAGATGTTTCTTAAAGGAAAAAGAGTTGCTAAATACTCCTATGTTCTACCTGTTATCGTTGTTCTGGTCGGCATAACCATTTTCCCTTTAATATATTCGTTGGGTCTGAGCTTTCATTTTTGTGATTTACGAAGGGGCGGGCGCTGGATATTCGCTGGTTTGGACAACTATGGAGAAGCATTGTTTGGAGATGCTCGGGTTTGGAGCTCTTTAAAAAACACTTTTAATATCGGCGTTCCGGCCATCTCCCTGGAATTTGGTATAGGATTAGGGTTAGCCCTGCTGTTAAACAGAAAAATCGTCGGCAAGAGAATTATTACCAGTCTTCTCATTACCCCTATCATGATCTCACCTATTGTGGCCGGACTCATATGGAGAATGCTATATCACGAAAAATACGGGGCCATCAACGGAATCATCCAGAGCCTGGGAATAAATATTCAGCCCGTCTGGTTAGCTGATCCTAAACTGGCTGTGCTGGCCGTTATTTTTACTGATGTATGGGAATGGACCCCTCTGGTGATGATGATACTTCTGGCTGGTTTACAATCGATACCTCTTGAGCCCTATGAATCGGCCAGAATGGATGGTGCCTCTCCCTTTCAGATATTCGGATATATTACCCTTCCTCTATTAAGACTTCCCATAATGGCAGCTATTGTCATCAGATTCATAGACACCATCAAGCTTTTCGACATCGTATATGTACTTACCATGGGAGGACCCGCTGGAAAAACAGAGACAATCAGTTTTTACACTTACCTGGTAGGTTTTAGATACTTCAGGATGGGGTATGCGGCAGCTCTATCTTACCTTCTGCTCATACTTACCATAATTTTAACTACAGCTTTCATCAGGCTAATGAGGCTCAGAGAAGCTGCGTAAAATGAAAGTTCAAAAGATCAGATTTTATGCTGGAACTACCTTAGTATATTGTGCACTGGGAGTAGCTCTATTTCTTGCCCTTTTTCCCATTGTCTGGACACTTTCCACCTCATTTAAAACCATTGGTGAGTATTATACCTATCCTCCTGTCTGGATACCTCGCAACCCTACTCTGGCCAACTATAAGTATATCATCTATACGGCGGGACTTGGTTACCTTAGGAATAGTCTGATTATTGCTTTCTTCAATACTCTTTTGGTGTTAACTATCAGTATTCCGGCTGCCTATGGCATTGCCAGATTTAGGATCGGTGGTGGAAATCTATCTTTCTGGATTCTATCACAACGAATGTTCCCTCCCATTGCTGTTATTATACCACTATTTCTTCTACTTAAACGAGTTGGCTTAGTTGACACCCATTTAGGGTTAATTATCGTCTATTGTACTTTTAACGTGGCCTTTTCGGTGTGGCTGTTAACCGGTTTTTTTGAGGAGTTTCCCAAAGATATGGAGGAGGCAGCTATGATGGATGGATGCTCCAGAACTGGTGCTATTATGAGAATAGTTTTACCCCTTGTTGCCCCGGGGATTGTGGTTACCGCCATTTTCTGCTTTATATTTTCTTGGAACGAATTTATGTTTGCTCTCATTCTTACCCGGGAAGTAGCCAAAACGGTAACCGTACAGCTTTCCTCCTTCCAGGCTCCCACAAGCATTATGTGGGGAGAGATGTCTGCGCTTATCATCATTGCCATCATACCCATACTGATCATGGCCCTCTCTGTCCAAAGATACTTAGTAAGAGGTCTAACCCTAGGTGCAGTTAAAGGATGAGTAGAAAATTTATTTAAGGAGCGGTTAAAGTGAGAAGATATCTGATGTATGCAGTAATGGCAGGTTTGGTTATATGCCTCGCAAAGGCTGCCATTTTTTCGGCAGAGAACCACAAAGAAGATGTCTACAGGCTTCGAAGGGAGAAGATGGTAGCCGATCAGATTATGGCCAGAGGAGTTGAGGATGAGAAAGTCCTTTGGGCTATGAGGACTGTTCCTCGCCACAAATTCGTCTCGGAAGACCTTATAAACTCTGCTTATGAGGATAGACCTTTACCTATTGGATACGGGCAGACCATTTCTCAGCCTTACATCGTGGCTCTGATGACGGAGTTTCTCGGTGTTGGCGAAAAAGATAAGGTCTTAGAGGTGGGTACTGGCTCCGGTTACCAGGCGGCTGTTCTTTCCGGAATTGTTAGCCAGGTCTACACTATAGAAATATTTGAAGAATTGGGAACATCAGCCGGGAAAAGATTAAAAGATCTGGGTTACGACAACGTAAAGGTGAAGGTGGCTGATGGGTATTATGGCTGGCCGGAGGAGGCTCCCTTTGATGCCATCATTGTTACCTGTGCTGCCACTCATATCCCACCTCCCCTGATCGCGCAATTAAAAGACGGAGGTACGATGTGCATCCCGGTAGGTAGCGTTTTCTGGACTCAGAACTTGATGCTGGTGAAAAAGGCCGACGGTGAAGTTGTTGCCCAAAGTGTCCTGCCGGTGAGATTCGTTCCCATGTTAGGAAAGCACTAGAGTGGGGCTCTTTCTTTCTATATTCCTGATTTCCTTCTCCATTCTTTCCTATGAAATCCTCTTGATGAGGATCTTTTCCATAACCAGCTGGTCGCACTTTGCTTACATGATCATCAGTGTTGCCCTCCTTGGTTTTGGTGCTAGCGGAACATTTCTTTCCCTGTTTCAGAATAAATTAAAAAAATACTTTTATTCTGCTTTTACTATCCTCTCCTTTTCCTTCTCTATCTCCCTTTTCCTTTGTTTTCTCCTCTCTCAACAAATTCCCTTTGACCCTTTTCTCATCGTCTGGTATCGGAGGCAGTATCTTTATCTATTGGAATATTATCTGGTTCTTTTCATTCCCTTCTTCTTAGGGGCAAGCTGCATTGGACTCACGTTTGCTAAATTCTCCCAGAGGATCAGCAGAGTCTACTTCTATAATCTTTTGGGATCAGGAGGGGGTGCCTTGGGAGTGGTTCTTTTTCTTTATGTTTTAGCTCCCCTTCAGGTTCTCCTCCTCATAACTTCAATTGCCTTGCTGGCCACTCTGATTTCTGCATCTTACCTGGCTAGAAGAATTTTAATTGGCCTTATTTTTAGCTCCTTTACTCTAATGATTCTTTTTTTTCTCTTCCCCGTAAAACTTATGATTTCTCAATACAAAGGCTTAAGCACCACTTTAAATCTTCCCCGGGCAAAAATCTTAAACGAGCTCTCATCCCCTCTGGGCCTTATTGATGTTGTGAGCAGTCCAGCTATAAGGCATGCCCCTGGCCTTAGCCTCAATTTTGAAGGAACGATTCCTCCCCAACTGGGTATTTTCATAGATGCCGACTCTATGTCTGCTATTACTGACTTTGGGGGCAGGCTCTCCAATTTAGAATATTTAGATTACACCACTTCCAGTCTGCCCTACCATCTTCTCAGTCGACCCAAAGTCTTGGTTTTAGGAGCCGGAGGTGGCTCAGAGGTTCTCACCGGAATCTACCATCAAGCCTCATCGATTGAGGCCTTGGAAGTCAACCCTCAGGTGATAAGTCTTGTACAGACTGAATATGCCGATTTTTCCAATCGGCTTTATTCTCTTTCCCAGGTGAGGCCGGTAGTGGCTGAGGGACGGGGCTTTATTCAGTCCAGCAAGAAAAAATACGATCTAATTCAGATTGCCCTTTTAGACTCCTTTAGTGCTTCCTCAGCCGGGGTTTATGCGTTATCGGAAACCTACCTCTATACTCTCGAGGCTATAAAGGAGTACCTAAGGCACCTTACTCCTGAAGGCATCCTTTCTATTACCCGATGGTTGAAGATGCCTCCTCGCGATGGAGTCAAGATATTTGCTACCGCAGTAGAGGCTCTAGAAGATGTGGGGATAGAAGATCCTTCCTCTCATCTCATCTTTATAAGAAGCTGGGCCACCTCTACTTTGTTGGTCAAACGATCAGCTTTCTCTTCCTCCGAGATAATGGCAGCAAGGAAATTTTCTCAGATGAGGCTATTTGATCTTATCTGGTATCCAGGTATAAAATCAGGGGAGGTGAATCGTTATAACAGGTTACCCGAGGCCTATTATTATGATGCAAGTAGAAAGATTCTTTCCCCGGAAAGAAAGGAGTTCTACCAAAATTATCTATTCTATGTAAGGCCAGCCACCGATGATTCTCCCTATTTCTTTCACTTTTTTAGGTGGAAATCTCTGCCCCACCTTCTTAAAACCATGGGCAGTCAATGGATTCCTTTTATAGAATGGGGATATATAGTTCTGATGGCCACTTTGTTTCAGGCGGTGGTGGTGAGCATAGTTTTGATTATTCTGCCTTTGTTCGGGCTAAAAAGCTCCACCAAGCCACCAAGGGGAAGGCTACCTATTTTAGTCTATTTTATCTTTCTGGGCTTAGGATACATGTTTGTGGAGATCTCTTTCATCCAAAAATTTACTCTTTTTTTATCCTATCCTATTTACGCGGTGGCGGTAGTAATATCAGGCTTTCTTTTTTTCTCGGGATGGGGAAGTTATCTAAGTGGACGAATCAGAATAGGCCGAGCAGATAGTGTAGCCACCGCTGTGGGAGCAATAATGATTATCTCTCTTATCTATTTGGGCTTTCTTGACAACATATTTCGTCAGTTCATCTCTTTATCAGACCCCCTCAAGATAATGCTTTCCCTTCTCCTTCTTTCGCCTTTAGCCTTTTTTATGGGGATACCCTTTCCTCTGGGGCTTAGCAGAGTCTCTGTTAAAAAACCCTTGCTGGTAGCCTGGGCCTGGGGGATAAACGGCTGTGCTTCGGTGATCAGCCCCGTCCTGGCCACAGTCCTGGCCATTTCCTGGGGATTTAATCTGGTGGTGATGCTGGCCCTTTCCTTGTATTTCTTGGCCGCCATAATTTCAGTCCACCTTTGAAACTATGAAGGTCAGGAGCCAGTGACAATTCCTTTTCCCCTATGGCCAAACTTCGATTTTTGCCAGGGAGGGGAAGATCTTTTGAACCGATAGACC
>JBHIEA010000105.1:0-6443 GCA_046760365.1 bacterium | reverse complement strand
AACTACAGAAAGTCAAATAACAATCTTCACCTATAGTGAAGATTATACCAGGGGGGAGTAATGAAAATCTTCGTAGATACGGCAAAGTTGGATGAAATTAAAGAGGCCTGTAGTTGGGGCATAGTTGATGGGGTAACGACTAATCCTTCGCTGATTAAAAGAGCGGTGGATGAGGTAAAAGGACAGGGCGAAGAGATTGATATGGAAACCTACGTGCGGGAGATATGCAAAACAGCCGGTAAGGCAAGGTGGGTCAGTCTGGAGGTAATCAGCTTAACCATGGAAGAGATGGTTGAGGAAGCCGAGCTGCTATACAGTAAATTTAATCCGGCCGCCGAAAATGTAGTCATAAAAATTCCCATAAATACGTGCATACCCGAATCAGAGGCAGACGACTATGACGGCCTAAAGACTATCAAAACCTTAAGCCAAAGGGGCATCCCTATAAATGTAACTCTCATAATGACTCCGGAACAGGCACTTTTAGCAGCCAAGGCCGGAGCTAGCTATGCCAGCCCTTTTGCCGGAAGAATAGATGACTACATCAGGAAAAGATTAGGAATAAAATTTGCAAAGGGCGATTATTTCGACTTCGATTTAATAGAGAAAATTGGTAAGCAAAGGCTTAATAAGCATCTAAAAAATTCGGGGGCTGAGCCGGTAGCATCATTGTATCTTGACAAAGAGACAAAAAACAGCACTGAGTTTGGTAAAGACAATGGCATACCCAGTGGAGTAGATCTGGTCAAAAGCATTGTGAGAATCTACAGAAATTACGAGATAAGAACCGAGGTAATTGCTGCCAGTATTCGAAACCCAAGACAAATCAGACAGATGGCGGAAGCAGGAGCACATATCGCTACCATACCTTTCCCTGTAATTAAAGGCATGCTCCAACATCCCAAGACTGTCGAAGGGATCAAAAGTTTTTCAGCCGATGTGGTACCCGAGTATCGAGAGCTTTTTCAAAGCCGGTGAGAGAAAATAAGGGGATCAGAACCGATGCGGAAGTTTAGCTCCTCATCTTCAACTTTTACTGATCTCTGCAGTGGAGAGGACCAAGAATGATCTGGAATAAGGAATATGAGTGTATGGGTAGAAAAAATCTACAGGATCTTCAACTAAGAAGATTGAAAGAGGTTACTCACCGCGTTTTTGAGCGTCTGTCCTTTTATAAAAGAAAATTTGAGCGCAGTGGGGTTCACCCAGATGAGATAAAATCACTGGAAGACTTAAAAAAGCTTCCTTTCACCAGCAAGTCAGATCTAAGAGAGGACTACCCCTTTGGTTTATTCACGGCACCCTTAGAGAAAATAGTTGAGTTTCACATCTCTTCCGGTACCACGGGAAAACCGGTAGTAAATGGATACACTAAAAAAGATATCCAGATTTGGGCAGAAGTTATGGCTAGAGCCTTGACCTGCGCTGGAGCTACCGCCAGAGACGTAGTTCATAACGCTTATGGCTACGGGCTTTTCACTGGAGGACTGGGAACCCATTATGGAGCTCAGCTCATTGGAGCAAAAACTATTCCTATCTCTGGTGGACAAACTAAGCGTCAGATCACGATAATGCAGGACTTTAAGTCCACCGTCCTGGCCTGCACTCCTTCTTATGCCTTGCATATAGCCGAAGTGGCAGAAGAGATGGGAGTTAACGTGAAGGATCTACCCTTGAGAGTAGGGGTGCTGGGAGCGGAGACCTGGTCAGACCATATGCGGCAAGAAATCGAATCTCGACTGGATATAGAGGCTCTGGATATTTATGGATTAACCGAGATTATCGGGCCGGGAGTGGCTCAAGAGTGTGAGATACGCCAAGGTATGCATATTTTTGAGGATCACTTCCTGCCTGAAATCATTGATGCCAAAACAGGAGAGGTTTTAAAAGAAGGGGAGGAAGGAGAGTTAGTTTTAACTACCTTAACCAGGGAAGGAACCTCTTTAGTAAGATATAAAACTGGCGATATAACCCACATAAATTATCAGCCCTGTGAGTGTGGAAGAACTCTGGCCAGAATCGGTAAGATCAAAGGTAGAGCAGACGACATGCTCATCATAAGAGGAGTAAATCTTTTCCCTTCTCAGATAGAGGATATATTGGTTCAGATAGACGAAGCCGAGCCCCATTATCAGTTGATTTTGGAAAGAAGGAAGGGACTGGATGAATTGACAGTAGAACTGGAGACCTCTCCTCATATTTTCTTTGATGAGGTAAGAAGATTGGAAGAGATCGAGGCCAAGATCGAAAGAGAAATTGAAGATGTGCTAGGTCTTAGAATAGGAGTGAGGTTGGTTGAGCCAAGGACGATTGAAAGAAGTATGGGTAAAGCAAAACGCATAGTAGATAAGAGAAAACTGAAATAGGAGACCCAAATGGCGGTAAAGCAAATCTCGGTATTCCTAGAAAATAAGATCGGTAGATTAGCTGAAATTACTCAGATTTTAGGAAATAAAGAAATCAATATTCGGGCCCTAGCTATTGCCGATACCACTGAATTTGGAATCTTGCGAATGATAGTCGACTCTCCTCAAAAAGCCTACCAAGCTTTGGAGGAAAGAGGATTCACTGTATCCCAAACGGAGGTGGTAGTGGTGGAAGTTGAAGATAGGCCAGGCGGCCTGGCACAAGTTATGGCTATTTTGGGAAGATCAGGTATCAATGTGGAATACCTCTATGCTTTCGTAGCCCCCAGGGGCAGGAATGCTCTGGTGGTGTTGAAAATCGAAAAACTAAAGGCTACGGTAGATTTGCTACAAGCGCAGAAAGTAAAAATCCTCTCTGCCAAGGAGATTAGTAGATTATAATGTTAGCTAAATTCGAACAAGAGATTGAAAGACTGGCAAGACATATCGCTATCTTAAAATTAGTCATTAGCCGGGGGCCAATTGGCATTATAAAACTTTCCGAACTCAGTGGATTTCTCCAGCACCGGGTTAGATATTCCTTAAGAATTCTCGAACAGCACAGCCTCATAAACCCTTCACCTCAGGGAGCAGTAGCCACTCCCAAGGGCAAAGAGTTTATGAAAACCCTAGGGGAAAAAATCGAAAGTTTAAGAAAAAGTCTCCTTGACCTAGGAAATCCTTGACAAATTTTTTATTTAAATTAGATTGCCAATTGTTACCATGAGCCTAGATAGCAGGGACAATTGGAAGGAGGAAAAGAAATGATAAGAAAGGGTAGATTGCTGCTGTTGGGTTTGGTAGCAGCGGGAGTATTTTTGAGTCAGGGGCTGATTTCGGGTGCACCGGCGGCCAAAGAGCCGTACAAAGTGGGGGCCATATTTGCTATAACCGGCCCGGCGGCGTGGTTAGGAACCCCGGAACGAAACACGGCTAAAATGATCGAAGAACAGGTAAACATGGGTGGGGGCATCAACGGCCATCCGTTAGAGGTTATCATTGAGGACACGGTCGGCGATGCAACCAAGACGGTGACGGCGGCCAAAAAACTTATTACCAAGGACAAGGTACTGGCAATAGTTGGTCCCTCCCGAAGCGGTACCACCATGGCGGTAATCCCTATCGCGGAAGAGGCTAAGGTTCCCCTCGTTTCCTGTGCGGCTGCCGAATCCATTGTAGTACCGGTTAAGCCGTGGGTTTTCAAGACCCCCCCAAAAGGACAGTGATGCTGCAATGCGAATCTTTGAAACCATGAGGGAACTGGCGATATCAAAGATTGCCATCATCACCGGGACCACCGGTTTTGGTGATCAAGGCCGAAAACAACTCAAGAAACTTGCCCCCGAATTTGGGATTGAGATTGTAGCCGATGAGACTTACGGACCCAAGGATACCGACATGACTGCCCAACTGACAAAAATTAAAGCGACCGGAGCTCAGGCCGTAGTTAACTGGTCCATAGTGCCAGGACAGGTAATTGTAGCTAAAAATATGCGACAGTTGGGAATGGAGATTCCCCTTTTTCAGAGCCATGGATTTGGCAACATTAAGTATGCCCAAGCGGCGGGAGAGGCCGGTGAGGGAATAATCTTTCCCTGTGGAAGACTACTTGCCGTAGACACTCTTCCCGATGAGCATCCCCAAAAAGAGGTGCTTCTGAGGTACAAATGGGAATATGAAACCAAGTTCGGTGAGGATGTGAGCACTTTTGGAGGACATGCCTGGGACGGACTGCAGCTAGTAATTACCGCCCTGAGAGAGGTGGGGCCGGATCGGGAAAAAATCAGGGATTACCTGGAAAACACCAAAAATTTTGTGGGTACGGGAGGAATATTTAATTTCTCCCCCGAGGATCACAATGGACTGACGAAAGATGCATTCGAAATGCTGACCGTTAAAAATGAAAAATTTGTAGTGTTGAAATAAGCACCACTATTAGCCCCATACGGCGCCGGATCCCAGGGGTAAGGGTCTGGCGCCATTTTTTTCAACCAAAGTGGAGAAAAACCTATGACTCTCGGAGATCAACTCCTGCAGTATCTATTTACCGGTATCACCATCGGCACGATTTACGGGATGGTCGCCCTCGGATTCAACATAATCTACTCCTCCACCGGTATTATCAACCTGGCCCAGGGGGAGTTTGTCATGCTGGGGGGAATGATGATGGTCTATCTGACCACCATTATCAAACTGCCGATGGTGGTAGGTTTTTTTCTCTCGATCTTGATAGTCACCCTGATAGGAGCTGGCTTCGAGAGAGCAGCTATTCACCCCTTAAGGAGTCCCTCGGTCATTACCCTTATTATTATCACCATAGCTGGAAGTATTCTTTTCAAAGGTAGTGCCATGTTCGCCTGGGGTAAACAGACCTTTAGTCTTCCTGCTTTCTCAGGAGAAAAGCCTATAAGCGTGCTGGGAGCTACTATTCTCCCTCAGACCCTATGGATAATGGGGATTATGGGGGCAGTAGTGGTTCTCCTCATTCTTTTTTTCGGATTTACTTTAACTGGAAAAGCAATGAGGGCCTGTGCCGCTAACCGTACGGCAGCCAGCCTGGTTGGGATCAATGTAAAGACCATGGTTCTCTTGTCTTTTGCCTTGAGCGCCGGCATCGGGGCGGCAGCCGGAATTATCATCACCCCCATTGCTCTTATGGACTATGACCGGGGAACCATGCTAGCAGTAAAGGGATTCTGTGTGGCGGTATTGGGTGGACTGGGAAGTAACGTGGGAGCAGTAATAGCCGGATTTATCATTGGTATCATGGAATCCCTGGGGGCGGGTTTCATATCTTCCGGATACAAAGATGCCATTGCTCTGGTAGTGCTGCTTCTGGTTTTATTCATCAAACCCAGCGGACTTCTGGGAAGCAAGGAAAGAGGAGAGTTTAAGAAGTTCTAATTCAAACCACCGCTCAAAGAAGGGGAATTGATGGGAAAGAAGAATTTGCTGTCGCTGCTGATTCTAGCGGGGGTGATGCTGACCTTGCCTCTAGGACTCGGTAATTCTTATTACTTAAATGTATTAGTCTTCGTGGGTATTTATAGTCTAATTACTATAGGCCTGAGCTTACTTATGGGTTATGCAGGACAGATTTCTTTAGGGCAGGCAGCTTTTTTTGGACTAGGAGCATATACTTCAGGGGTGTTCAGTGCTAAATTTGGCATTTCACCCTGGCTTGCTCTTCTAATAGCCATTTTCGTCACCGGGGGGATTGCTTTTCTCATTGGGGCTCCCGCCCTCAAACTAAAAGGCCACTACCTGGCCATGGCTACCCTGGCATTTGGCGAGATTGTTTTTATTGTCTTTAACCAGGAAAGTTCCTATACCGGTGGTCCCTCAGGCTTTGGGCAGATTCCTCGATTTAGATTAGGGAATTTTTTGCTTCGAACCGATATCCACTACTATTATCTTGTCTGGATACTGGTAATAGTTGTTCTTCTGGTGAGCTTGAACGTCATTCACTCCCGGGTTGGACGGGCTCTCCGATCCATCCACGGAGGAGAATTGGCAGCCAACATCATGGGGGTGAACACCGCCCGATACAAGATTCAAGTCTTTGTTTTGAGTGCCGTTTATGCCTCTCTCGCTGGGAGTCTGTATGCACATTTCATCACCTTTCTCAATCCTACTCCCTTTGGATTCCATTTCTCCGTAGCTGCGGTCACTATGGTGGTGGTGGGAGGAATGGCGAGCGTGTGGGGAGCCATGATAGGAGCGGCACTATTAACCCTTCTACCTGAATACCTGCGAGTATTTCACGATTACGATATTCTTATATACGGTTCAACTCTTCTCGTCATTATGATTTTTCTGCCTCAGGGACTCTTTGCGGGAATTCTAGGTCTGATTAAGAAAGAAAGGTAATAACTATGGACCCTATTCTCCAGGTTGAGAAGCTAGAGAAGAAATTCGGGGGAGTAGTTGCAGTAGACGGGATTAATTTTGAGGTAAATTCCCATCAAATTAAAGCCATTATCGGCCCTAATGGAGCAGGTAAAACCACCATCTTTAATCTCATTTGCGGGATATATC
>JBHIEA010000104.1:0-6563 GCA_046760365.1 bacterium | reverse complement strand
CGGGGTGGAGCAGTCAGGTAGCTCGTCGGGCTCATAACCCGGAGGTCGTCGGTTCAAATCCGACCCCCGCAACCAAATCTTTTATGGCGGTGTAGCTCAGTTGGTTAGAGCGCACGGCTCATACCCGTGTAGTCAGAGGTTCGAATCCTCTCACCGCCACCAAGCCCTTCCCGAAAGCTAAATTAGCTAAAGAAAATATAGAATATTGCATGCACTTACCACTTAAATCCCATAGAAATGCGGTGGGTGTTACCTAAATCTCCATAGTCAACATAAGCATAATCAAGATCAACAGTAGCTACCTTAAAACCCAGTCCTGCCGTAAGGCCAGAGCCTGTGTCCTGATTGCTCTTATAGCCGAGCCTTAAAGCCATCAGTCCTGCTATCCACCACTCTGCTCCGACGCAATAGTAGGTATCATCATCGGTAGACTTTACTAAATCCAGAGCTACGGTGAAGGGACCCGGTCTTAACGCTAGACCTACTCTTAGAGTGAGGGGTAAAGGATCACTGGCTAACTCTGTTCCTATATTCTGAACCACAAAACCCAGAGAAAGAGGTTTACTCACCTTAGTTAGAAGGCCGAGGTTAGCCAAAAAGGCACTTTCCTTATCCTCTGCGATGGTATCCTGGATAATTCCTACCCCAAAACCAATGTTAAAGGTAGGAAAGATTTTTCTTGCATATCCTACCATCATCTCCAAATCGGAAGCGGTGAAGTTCCCGGTAGGATTACCAAGCCTATCTCTACCTTCTAAAGTCCCCATATCTACATAATTTGCAGCCAACCCCAGGGTTCCTCCCAGTGAGGGAAATCCTATACTTAGATAGCCCTGCCTGATATCATCAAACCACAAATTATAGGTAGCTGAAAGTTCTCCTCCCTTTATTTGAGAGAGACCTGCTGGATTCCAGTATAAGGAGGTACCATCGTCCGCCAGAGCAGTAAAAGCTTCTCCCATAGCAGTTGCTCTTGCACCCACTCCAATTTTCAGGAAATTAGCCGCCGTGGTTCCCGGACCCCCTGCATAGGTATAGCTGGTCAAAATCAGAACAAAGGCCACTATTTCTATACTGGTCAGCATCCTTCGCATCTTTTTCTCCTTTTCAAAAAAGATATTTAAGGGGATTTTTTCTTATTTTCACTTTACCTTACTTGATCCTTTTTGTCTATCACTTGATTATGGCAATCTTGCCGGTTCTCTTTTCTCCGGCAGGATTGGTAACCACCCAAATATACACGCCTCTGGCCAGCTCCTCTCCATTCATGTTCTTCCCATCCCAATCCCAACTATATTGACCACTCACATCCTGCTTCTTTACCAACTGTCCAGTCAGAGTGTAAATACGAATCGTGGCCTGCTGAGTTAATGCGGCAAAGATTATTCTGTTATGATCGACCCCCTGCCTGAAGGGGTTAGGAAAGATCTTTAGCTGTTGCAGGTCTGGAGCGATAGAAGCACCTACTTTAAGATTGGCCACCATTGGATCTCCCGAGGGAGCGATGTTAACAACCTCCACCTTGGTAATAGCCCCTGAATAAGACCGGCTGTTAGGATTAGAAGTGTCATTAAAGGCGTTATTATTGGTAGAACCAGGATAAAAATCTCCTGCATCACCTCTGTTTCTTCCATAGTCTAGATCATTGAGGCCATCAGCTTCCTCCAGATCTACTCCTTTATGGTTTTCGTCGCTATTTACCATGTTACTGGAAAAGTTAGCATTAATCACATTCTCATCTATGTGCCAGACCAAAAGACCTCCATCTCCAGGCAATCTAGAGTCAAAACCCACCTTCTGACGATTGGAGACCAGAAAATATTCCCTTTGGGGGATACCATCTTTCCAGAGTTTGTAGACCTCAGCGTTAGTTTCAACCTGATTTATGCCCTGATTTAAAGCATCCTCCGTAATGACGGTGGGAGTGATCCATCCCAAATAAATCTTTGACCAGGCACACATATGGGAGGGACTCCAGGGAGATGCTCCATCTGCTCCCCAACAGCCCCCCGCCATGAGACCATAGTTCCCGATGCCCTCTGAACTATAATCGGTGTCATATAGATCGGGAAGTCCTAAAACGTGTCCATATTCGTGGGCAAATACCCCAATCTCGATATGATCTCCAGCACTGTTTAACTCTGGCTGAATAGTATAGGTGTCAATGATGACACCATCGTAGTATCTAGGTGTTCCACCACCACCGTAAATGGACCCTTTATGGGACCAGATATAATTGGGATTCCCAGTGTCCGCTCCATCCTTACCACTGTGAACAATGAATACCGTATCCACAAATCCATCCCCATTATTATCGAAGCTCGCGAAATTGACCCCGGCGGCCTCAGCCGCATCTACAGCCTCCTCGACCAATCTTGGCGCATTATGAGGATATTCACTAGCTCCTCCCGTGCCAAAATCATCATCGGTGCCGGAAACCCCATCAAAGTTGGCATAGTAAGTGTGATTGTTAGCTGCGGTGTACCAACCCACACTTACTCCCGATACTCCAAAGCTCCCATAAGAGACCTCTTGAAAATAGTCATTCAGACTCCCGGTCATCCAGAGTCCATTTACCATATCGGTAAAGGATTGGCGAGTTTCGGTAGGAACCAAATCAGGGTAGCCAATCAATATGATTAAGATGTTATTGGTTGCGGTAGCGAGCTCCGCTTTGAATGGTTCGGGTCTATCAAGCCATTTCGGCCGTGGGGGCAAAACTATCGATCTCCCAGTTGACTTCGACAAGCCAGTAACTGGATCGAACTCAAATAGACCCGGCTTGGGTGGAATAGCGGAGACGGAGACAACCAAACCCAAAAAGACAGCCAAACCAAGCAGCAATGTTCGCCTTATTGCTCTGGTGGCCATCCTACTCTCCCGCTTTCTTCATTCGGGAACGATTAAGCCTTGCTGGTTCAGGGATGGAAGGAAGAGTGGGATGAGGTTTATGAGGTGGCCGAATGAATCCCACCGAAGGGTCCTTAGCCAGAAGGCCGAGCTGATCTACCGACACCAAGGCTTTTATGAGACTTTTAGTCCTTCCTTCCACTACCATCTCATAATCTCCTTCAAGGTCTTCAAACTCGGGAAGTAACTCAATAATAACCCGCACCCTATCTTGAGAAAGATAAAGCCCACGTCTCTCGGCAAAGTCATGGCGATGAGGAGAGTTAACCAGCTCATAAAGAACCGAAGCTAACTTACCATATTCTCGAGAGGGTTTAGGGGGTAACTTGGATGGCAAGGGAAGTCGATAACCTTTAAGGAATTCATTGGGAGGTTCTACCATTTTTAACACACTTTCCTCGTTCACTCTCTGAATATTAAGATATAAAGCCTTCCTTTCCCTTTCGTCTCCCAAGAGGCTCACTTCAGCAAAGAAATAGTCGCCCGGAAGAAAATAGTAGGCCTGAAGATTATTTAAGTTTTCCTCTTTTTCAAAAAAGGAAGATGGTTTAAATTCTTTTCCAGTATAATTAGGTTGAATCTCAACAGTCTCGTCGGCTTTGATAAAATTTACATATTTTTCCACCGTATAAGACCTAATAACCTTCACCGTTAAGGTAACATAGGGGAAATCTTTCTTTATTTTTTCAACTTTGCCAAAAATTAGGGAGCGATTGGGTTTAATGATCACCCCTTTCACCTCTTCTATTTGCCCCCAGGCTAGGATCCAAAAAATCAAAAGAAACAGAATAGATGGCTTGGCCATTTTTTCTTACTCCTTTGGCGTAACCAGGAGAAGGTTCGCGCACATAGGATTTAATTAATTTCAGAAGGTTAATTCAAGATTCGGAACTTTCCTGGTTAGGTCTACCTCAAAACTGCCACCAGCTTGGTTGAACCATCGTTCTCCCCGCTACCAGCCCTGGCTTTAATTCTAAAGATGTAGACCCCGTTATTGACCTCCTCCTCATACATGTTCCTGCCGTACCAATCCCACTCAGTTTCTTCTCCGGGAGAAGCAGATCCGTTCCATTCTTTAACTATCTCTCCTCCTAGATTGAAGATCCGGATGGTAACCTCGGAGGGTTGAGTGACAGAGTAGATAATTTTAACCGGTTCGGTAGAGCTACCGGAACGAACCACATGGGGCGAGCGAATAACCACAGAAAGAAGGGATTCCGGACTATAACTTAGCTTTAAAGATTTTGAAAGATTACTTTTATTCCCTGCCTTATCCGTTGACTGCACAGCAATATAATTAATCCCTCTAACTAATCCTATCCCGCTTTTGACAAATTCATAGTTCGCATCAGCAGTAACGGGACCTTGGGAGGAGTCATTAACAAATATCTCAACCTCTTGGGGGTCTGACAGCTGATCCGGTTTAGTTTTGCCGGAAATGGTTATTGCGCCAGTGGTAGAATTAAAGGAGCTTATCCAAAAATCAGGGGTTGCCGGGGAGGTGGTATCATAAATAAAATAAAAATCAAAATCATTGGTGCTGCCTGTGGTGTTGACTGCGGAAACCCGTACCCAGTAAAGACCATCACGGGAATGATTGTCCACATCGGGATCAAACACTGGATCCAGGTGAAAAATTAACTCGCCCCACCCTGTTCCCTGATTGACCTCCTGACTTCCCGAAACCTGCTCAGCATCCTCACCCACACCTTTGAATAAAGTAATGCTGGAGGAGGTCTCACTGAGTTCAAATCCACCATGCAGATCTAATCGGAGATAGACCTCGTCGATTTTATCTTTAGCAAAGACGGTGGGATTATCAGAATCCGTAGACGCGGCAAGGTCATAAAGAACCTCTCCCCCATATTTTATATACACCTGGGAAAGGGTAGCTGAGGAACCAGCCACGCTTGCTGTAGCCAAGACCTCATTAGTGTTGGTCTCAATATTGCCGGCAGCATCTTGAGCCCTTACCACGTAGTAATAGGTCACTCCATCGGTGGTGGCCGTATCGGTGTGGGTAGTAGTTCCCACCGAGGCAGTGTAGGTAGGAGATGAGTAATCCTCGCCCCCGGAGCTGGTAGCCCGGTAGATATTATATTGAGCCACATCAGTTTCGGGGGAAGAGGCGGCCCAGGTAAGCTTGATGCCACCTCCGGCAATGGCCGTGGCTGTAAGATTAGTGGGGGCGGGGGGAGCTGTAGCATCTGCTGTAGCTGAGGCCTCATTAGTGTTGGTCTCGATATTACCAACATTGTCCTGGGCCCTGACCACGTAGTAATAGGTCACCCCATCGGTGGTGGCTGTATCGGTATAGGAAGTGGTTCCAGCAGAGACATTAGCCAGAGGACTAGCATAGTTCTGACCCCCCGAGCTAGTAGCCCGATAGATATTGTACTGGACTACATTGGTCTCCGGAGAAGAAGCAGTCCAGGTAAGCTGGATGCCACCTCCGGCAATGGCGGTAGTGGTTAGATTGGTGGGAGCAGGAGGACCGGTACCAGAGGCGGTAGCCGAGACCTCATTAGTATTGGGCTCGATGTTGCCGGCGGCATCCTGGGCTCTCACCACATAGTAGTAAGTCTGACCATTAGTGGTGGAGGTGTCAGTATAGGTGGCAGTGCCAGAAGAGACAGTGTAAGTGGGGGAAGAGTAATTCTCACCCCCGGAGGTAGTGGAGCGGTAAATGTTATATTGAGCCACATCAGTTTCGGGGGAAGAGGCGGCCCAGGTAAGCTTGATGCCACCTCCGGCAATGGCCGTAGCTGATAAATTAGTGGGAGCAGGGGGAGCAGTATTATCCAGAGTAAGGTTAATGCTACTGCTGGCTGAATTTTGGGCTCCATCGGTAGCTGTGACCGGAACATTATGGGAGCCATCGGACCTGGTGTTGACAGTGCTAATGAGATAGCTAATGACATAGACGCCCTGCTCCGCTGGCTCATCGGTGTGTCCATCACCGTTATTATCGGTACTATCGGTTCCCCAATTCACCACTGACTCTCCTCCCGTAACATACTGATTATCAATATTGGAAAAGTTTGCCGTGAGGGTACAGCCGGTATTATGATTGGCCAGAGTCACCGTAAGAGTAACGGTGTCCCCATCCTTGTAAGCCGATTTGTCGGCAGTAATACTGCTGAACGAAGGGCCGGTGGTAATTCCTGCGGTGGCTGAAGCCTCATTGGTGTTCGTTTCTATGTTACCAACATTGTCCTGAGCCCTCACCACATAGTAATAGGTTGTTCCATCAGTCGTGGAGGTATCGGTGTAGGTGGTGGTTCCAGAAGAGACCTGATAGGTATAAGAAGTGTAGTCCTGACCTCCAGAGCTGGTAGCCCGATAGATATTATATTTAGCTACATCAGTGGAAGAGGAAGCAGTCCAGGTAAGTTTGATACCTCCTTCAGAGAGAGCACTGGCACTAAGGTTGGTAGGAGGTGAAGGAGCGGTATTATCAAGAGTAAGAGAGGTGCTACTATCTGTAGCTGAGTTTCCTGCCCCGTCAACAGCGGTGACGGCAACCGAATAAGAGCCATCGGCTTTGCCATTGACTGTACTAATAGGATAGGTAATCACATAGACGCCCTGCTCCGCGGGCTCATCGGTGTGTCCGTCTCCATTGTTATCGGTACTATCGGTTCCCCAGTTGA
>JBHIEA010000103.1:0-6604 GCA_046760365.1 bacterium | reverse complement strand
CAATGGTCCACCTTTTGTTGACCAGAAGGAGGTCATCCACAAATCTGACATATCTTACGCCGAACTTTTGGCAAATCTCTTCCAGTTCATCAAGAACATTTGCTACCGATCTTCTTCGGTGTCTTCTGCCCCATATAGCGGGGGAAGCACAGAATTGACAATGATAGGGACAACCCCTGGTTGCCAGCACAGAAGTAAAGGGCCTACCCCCGGTCCATCCTCCCCGGTAAGCAGGGTGGTGTAGTAGACCCCTGGCTGGGAAAGGTAATTCATCAAGATCCTCAACGAAGGACCTATCGGGGGCAGCTATTACAACATTACCTTGCTTGAAGGTTATACCTTTAACCTGGGCAAGATTGTCCCCGTTTAGAAGAGAACTAATTAGTTCCAGAGTTGTTAATTCACCCTCATCCCTTACGCAGAAGTCAACCGAGGGATTATCAATAATAGTTTTGTGTTGGAAATGTATATGTGGGCCTCCCAAAATCACCTTTATATCTGGACTAATCTCCTTTACCTTGGCTGAAAGATAAAGAGCGCTATTGATGCTGGCGGTAATAGCGGTTATTGCCACAAATTGAGGATTCTCTTTTTCAATTATCTCCACCACTTCCTGAGGTGAAAGTCCCCTTGATCTGGCTTCAATCAAACGAATATCGATGCCACTTTGCTCTAAAATGGCTGCTATATATAGAAGTCCCAGGGGAGGATAGACCTCATGCATTTGGGTTCTCTGGTTTGCACCCTGCTTCTGGTATATATCAGGGGGATCAATTAAAATACATTTTACTTTAGACATTTATTGATTACCTCTTTCCATTCCTCTTCTCTTTTTAGCCAGATGTAGAATTTTCTTTCCCTTTTTTTCCAATTCTGGACGATACAGAGTTGCTTTGTTGGTTTGCCGCAAAGCCAGTTTCTCTTAACTAAATTTATCTCTTTTAAGGAATCCAACGGGATATCAAGTAGCCTTCTCTGTCCCTGAAAGAAAATTAGCTTTTTCTCGGTGAGATATAGAGAACCCATCTTCCAACTACGGCTTACAGCGCTGCCCCCATCATAGGCCGCCTGGATGTGTTTTAACAGTTTTTCTCCATCTATCGCTGAAAGAGCCTTTTGCTCCCTCAGCTTATCTATAGCACTGGCAATCTTAATATCTTCTGCTAAATTAAAGCGACCTTGCTTCATCTGATTTGTTTAACCTCTATTGAATCTTGTTGCTACCTCTGGCAGAGTTTCACTCAAAGGCTGATCTTTCTCTGGCAAAAGAGCCGGTTCTATTCTTTTTTCATACAAGCAATTAGCGAAGTCTACTAACCTTTTTACGCCTTTTATCTCATAAGGGAATAGAGGAGCCTCAACTAACTGAAAAGAAGAAAATTTTTGACCTATTTGGTCTATGTAACTTAACTCTTCGCTTCTTTTTGATTGACAAAATGGACAGTTGTTTTCCGGCACAATTTTGTTGACTATGATAAACCGAGAAAGCATCTTTAGAGATTCTAAATCTTGTATGAGCCTCTTAGTTTCGTATATCCCCATAAATTCAGCGATAGTGACCACCACGAATTCGGTCTCATTCTCATCCATAAAAATCTTATGGATCCTCATAATCTCTCTTCTTGCCTCTAAAAGTTCTTTAGTAACTTCAAAGGTATCTCTCATCATCCCGCTGTAATTTTTCAAACCTTGAACGAGCTGGGTAAACCACCGCAGGAGTATCTTGGGTCTCTGCAGCAGTTTCACTAAGTGTCCGGTGGGAGCAGTATCTATTATTATTACTTCGTAAGTAGAAAAATTCCTCAAGAGCACACCAGAAAGAGTCATTATCTCATCCAAACCCAGGGGAGCAAGCTCAACTAGGTTAGAGACCATGTCCTCATCAAAGGGATAAGAGGTGGCTGAGTCAGAACCAGAAAACATACCTTCACCCCTTTGCACCTCGGGTGTGAAAGCCTCCTCGATCTTTCTCTTGTATTCCTTTTTGAATTTCTCCAATCTCTCCTGGGGATCAATCTGCAGTCCATAAAGATTATCAAAGCCTTCTATCAGAGAAATATTACCGCCTATAGGTAAATCAAAAGAATCGGCTAAGGAGTGGGCCGGGTCAGTGGAGACAACCAGGACCCTCTGATCTGGATTAGCTCTGGCAATATGTACGGCAGTAGAGGCAGCCGAGGTAGTTTTTCCCACTCCACCTTTGCCTCCGAATAGAATAACCTTTCTTCTTTCATTCTCTAAAGGAGTGAGAGTATTAGAGTGGATCAATTCCAAATTAGGCTTTGTTTTATCCGGTAATTCTGGCTGGGAAACTGAAATCTGAGCTGCCTCAAATCTCTTTTCCCCTTTTATATATTCAAAGTATTCACTCAATCTTTTACCTTTTATCTCATAAGGAAAAAGGGGTATCCTGATAATATTATGCTGAGGAAATTCCTCTTTAATCTTCACCAGATATCTTTCCTCCTCCTTTCTCCTTGAGCTACAAAGTGAACATTCACCCAGGGTGCTAAGACCATTTACGACGATGTTTCGGTTAGGTATCTGGTAGTTTGTCTTCCTCAGGCCCTTTATCAATCTCGTGGTCTCCCATATTGCCATCTTCTCAGCAATAGTCACTGCCACAAATTCTGTCCTGTTACTGCTAAAAATATAGCCGAGCCTCTCTACGTCTTTCTTCATCACATCCAGGAATTTATCTACCCTATCTTTTCTGTATTTTCCATAGTATCGCCTCAGCATATAGCGATGCTTCCTCTGAGACCTCTCCAGTGCCTTAAATTGGTCGGGAAGGTTTGCGAATAACTCAAAGAGTCTCAGAGTGTGACCGGTGGGGGCCGTATCAACTACAATGAGGTCGTATTCAGTGGAATTAATAAATTCTATAAATTTGAGTATAGTCATAAACTCAAAGGAAGAAGGATAAGTCAGGGTAGCTGTAGCATTGGACATTTGCTTTATTCCAAAATATGAAGACCTCTCGGCTAATTCTATGAATTCAAATTCATACTCCCTGACAAAGGATTCGTAAACCTTCCTAAGATTCATCTCCATAGCACATAAGTTGTCAAATCCCTCTACAGGTGTAGGCTCATCTCCTATGGTTTGAGCAAATGAATCCGAGGTAGAATGAGCAGGATCAGTGGAGAAAACCAGAATTTTCTGGTAGGGGCGAGATCTTGCCAGATATGCTGCAGTAGCACAGGCTGAGGTGGTCTTACCTACTCCACCCTTTCCCCCAAAAAAGATAAACCTCATATTCTCCTTAGATAAGAAAGTTGGTAAGCCATTCCCCTTTTTCATTAAAAATGTCCTATTATAGGTGGGATTACCCTGGTCCTTCTGGGAGGCTCATGGGCTCTCAATTCTCTAATCATCCCCCGGGAAGCCAGGTCCCTGCGCAGAATTTTCATGACGGCAGCTCCCCACAGACCTTTTTTGCGGAGCACCAGAGCCATAGCCTCCAGAGCCTTAGGGCTCAAGGAATAATAGTCCAACTTGCTCTTGTCAAAAAATCCCTTGTCACAAAGTGATTGGAATATAGACTCAGCATACTCCTCTCTCACCAATAGCTCGGAATTTATGAGTCTTTGAATTTCGAAATCTTTCATTCCCATCTTACCACTCAACTTAAGTGCTCGCCTGGAATATCCCTTACTTCGGTATTGGCGGATTTTGCTATCTTCTGATTTCTTGATCATATGAAGAACTCTATTCTCAAGCCCGGATACAGCTTGCACCGGTTTGGTCTTGCTTTCAGTCTTTTGCACCATTTTAGTTTTGTTTTCAGCCATAATGTAAACTCCATTTATGCTTTTGCCAGGGGGAGCAGCTCCTTGAGCAACTTTGGCTTTTTCAACTTGGCACTAACCCATCCGCAGCTCTTACACCCTTGCTCCAGAAGCTCTTTGACCGGGGCTTTTCCCCCGCACTGAGGGCAGGTCTCCATCTCCTCATCCTCTACCTGACTGCTTTCTTTAGCTATCATTTTATTGAGTGCCCTCTGCCACTCTTCAGTCTCTTTGCCGGAGAAACTGGCTACTATCTTTGACCCATCATTACTGTAAATTACATCCAGAACCTTCTTATCCGTCAGTACTGCACTCAAATTCCTCCTCTCTTGAGTAGCTCCAGTAATCTTGTCTACAGGAACCTGGAAGAGGATCTTACCCTCAAACTCATACCACCAACACAACTTCTTATTGGTAAGATAGAGATAGCCAGGTTTCCAAGTCTCAGCCATACCTCCGCTCTTTGGCATCAGGTGCCACATCTTCGCCTGGCAAATAACTCTCTCCCCATCTATGAGAAAGTTATTAGCTCTCTCGTCAAGTTCCTCAACTGGCATCTCACCATCCAGGCTTACCCCAATTTTTTCTTGCAAATCTCGCAGTTTCTCTATAAACTCCTGGGTCTGAAGGACATTTAGCCGAGCTACTTTTTTCCCTCCTAAGACCAAATATATAATATCCTTATTCTTTCCGGTGAAAGATTTCTCTCTTCTTATCTTCATAGCGGTCATCTTTTCTAGAGGAGTCTCGAAGACTACCTCGCCCATGTCTTGCTGATAAAGGAGAAGCCTGAAATTGGTAAGATAGAAACATCCTGATTTCCAAGCTCTATAGATTCCCTTGGAATAGTAATAAGAGCCAAACATCTTAAGGGCAACTTCTTCTCCCTCTATCAAGGGAACCTGGTTATTCTTCCGGTGCTGAGCTTCCCACATACGGGTTTTGGCATCCATATCTTGCAGCATCCCATATTTTAACATAGTCTCCATCCCGGCCAGGGCTGCTCTCAGGTTAACTCCAATTAAAGGAATGCCGGCCACAGAAATAATAAGATCGGCCTGGATAACCACCCCCTTGTCAAAAACCCTATCCAACAGGTCAACTAAAGTGGCTCTGCCTTTCCATTCTCGATCTGGTTCCATTTCGCCTTCCTCCAAGAAATACCTTAACAAAGAAGAATTATTTTCATTACTCATTACACGAATGAGTATGGTGGCCAGGGGCCGGTGAAGCGGACAGAAAAACCTTCCCTATCGTTGATCTTTTCCAATTCATAACCCAGGGTTCTATCGTCTTTATCAGCCAGACAGGATAGGTTCATAAGCATCTGCCTTGGTTCATCTTCTTTTTTTAACTTTTCCACCTTGACCTCATCAGTGCAGTGTTTAATTGTTTCATAGAACTCTTTAAAACAACTCTCCCCTTCTTTCTCTAATTTTCCCCTTATTAACTTTTCTAACTTTTGCTTATACATATAGGCCATGCCTTTGGGTTTAGATTTAATTTCTTGGTCTAATCTCTTAAGTTCGGGGTCTTTTTCTATGAGTTGTCTGGTGATGATTTTAGTATCCCAGGAGATCTGAACACCATATTCAACTTTACCTTTTACTTTATTTAGTTTCTCTTTTAGGCTCTGGTAATCTTCCTTTAGCCAGGCTTTAACCACTTCCTCCGGGTCTTCTTTATCAGCCTTAATTATAGTATCAAACCCTAAGGGTAGAACTGTCCCCAGCCTCTTCCAGGCTGTTTCTATAGTTTCTTCATGGGCTATAACCCAGCTTTCTACTACTTTCTTATCTTTTGATTCATAAACCTGGCTTGGACAATTATGGACCACTGCACAGAGATCTTTATAAGGGATGGTATAAACCTGGCTTCCCTCGATTCCAATCCTACCTAAGTCGACCCTCTCATTACTCTCTCCCACACAATAAAGGTATCTTCCCTCCGCCATCCTAAGCTTTCTCCTTTTTAGCTTGCTCTTTTGCCCATCTTTCTGGATTTACCATCTGATCCAGGACATCATCTACAAGATCATCCAGCCCATCCCTCACATTCTTAACTGTCCCGGTGATTCCCTGTTCTTCCTTTAGTTGATCAATGGCAATATCAATTTCCTCAAGAGCCCTTCCTAACCTTTCAATCTCTTCATCATTCAAGCTCCCGCCTTCCATACGCCTCAAAGCCTGGTGTTTAAGGGCATCCCTGATTATCTCTACTATGGCAATTACCAAACCTAGAAGTCCGTGTTTCAGATTATCTTCATCAATGTCTATGGGCAACTTCTCTTACCTTTCTCGAATTTCTTAAGGGGCGACTAAAGTCGCCCCTACCCAAAGGAAAGTGCAAAAAGGCTTTAGCCTTCTATTTCTTAATCACTATCTCCAAGATCCCGTTCTTATAACTCTTTTCTATCTTCCCTTTCGGTTTACAAGGGAGCTTCAGTTCCTGGTGATACTTTCTATGAGGAAGATCCACTTTTATGGTAATAAGACTATTCTCTATATTTACTTTTATATCTTTTTCCTCAACCCCTGGTATTTCACCTATTATTTTGATATGGTCTTTTTCATCAAAAATATCTACAGGACGCTCCTCAACTGCGGGTGAAGGACCTTCCGGTTTTGGTGTAGTTGGCCTTTTTCTAACAGAAGGTCTTCTCCCTACTGTTTTCCCTCGTGCCCCCGGGGGTATGCCCATAGGAATATGAGGCTCTCTTTCTCCAGTCCTTTTAAGCGGTTCTTCTCCTAGTTTTCGCTCTACCTCTTCATCAATTCTTTTTAACCTCTCTTTAAAAGCCGGAGATTTCTCTA
>JBHIEA010000102.1:0-6621 GCA_046760365.1 bacterium | reverse complement strand
GAGCCAGAGATACTTCTTCTCGATGAGCCTCTCTCTAATCTGGATGCCAGGCTTAGAATAATGATGAGATCGGAGCTCAAAAGGTTGCAAAAGGACCTAGGTATTACCACCGTTTTTGTGACCCATGATCAACTCGAGGCCCTGACCATGGCTGATAGAGTGGCGGTAGTGAACTTGGGATGCCTTCAGCAATTCAGTGGTCCTGATGAGCTTTACAGCCATCCGAAAAACTTATTTGTGGCAGGTTTCATAGGAAGTCCTCCTATTAATTTTATCGATGTCTCTTTAGAGAAATCCAATAGCAGGTTTCTTTTAAAAAGCAAGGATTTACAGATACCGTTTCCTAAAGAACTAGGTTCAAAGGCAGAAAATAACTCTACCAGTTCTGAGGTAGTACTCGGTATAAGACCCGAACATATTATGATTAATGAAAAGGAGGGTATAGAGACCGAGGTCTATGTGGTCGAGCCTCTGGGAAGGGACATCTTAGTTAGTGCAAAACTGGGGGATTCGATGATTAAAGTTCTTACCTCACCACCGTTTAAAGCTGATATGGGAGACAGAGTCAGATTGAGTTTTAACTTGGACAAAATTTTGTTGTTTGATAAGAGGACTGAGAAATCACTGTTGTTCGATAAAGATTAGAATTTGGCGATAGGATGAGTAAAGCCCAACATCAAAGAATAAGGAGGAATAGCTGAAAGTAGAGTAAGTGCTGGTTCGATTGATCAGGCATGACTATTCTAATTCTTCAGGCAAGTGGTCGGAAGGATGCTCTCAATGGACTCAAGAAGCAGGGAGTACCTATTTTTATTGACTTAGATATTAGCTAGCCAGCTTGGCAGAAATGGTGTGGAGTGAACAGAGTTGACAATAAGAGGGGTAGGCATAAATGCACATTCATACAGGATAAAGGGTGATCTTGAGGTTCTTGAGGTGGATTTAGCTTGTTTTGAGCAGGTTGGATTTGACTACGTGGAGATACCTATTCATGGTGTAGATGGAGTAGTAGGTGGTGAGCTTAACCTTAAAAGCGTGGAAAAAGTTAAAGAGGCTTTGAGAAAGCATCATTTGAAGGCTACTGTCCACTCTCCTGATACCTTAAATTTGAGAGAGGGAGATTTTGAGCTGAGCCAAAGAGTTTTTAAATCTTCCATTAAGTTTACCTCGGAGCTGGAAGCGGAAATTCTGGTATCCCATGGCGGCAATTATAAGACCTCAAGCCAGTCATCGCAGCATCAAGATTTGGCTAGGCTAAAGGAAATTAAGGCACTGGGGTCCCTAAGTGATTATGCGGCCGAGAGAGGAGTTCAGATCTGTATTGAAAATGTTGGGAGTTCTCTTGAGGAGTTAGTGAGAATGGTGGAGGAGGTAGATAGGGAAAATGTAGGGATAACTTATGATTTTGGACACGCTTTTCTATTCTATAGTGGTTGCGGGAAAGAAGGAGGTTTCTTGAAATCTATTGAGAAAGCTGCTCCTTACCTGAAGCATGTGCATATTCACGACAATTTCGGTAGACTCACTTCAGGTTTTGTTCTCGATTCTTTAAGGAGTCCGTATATCGACAGGCTCCCTTTTGGAGAAGGAGACCTGCATATGCCTCCCGGAATGGGAAAGATTCCCTATAAGAAGATCATTCCCTTGATAAAGGATTATCGAGGCGTGGCCATGATAGAAATTGATCCCAGATATAAAGATTTTTATGAGGAGGCATTAACCTCAGTTAAGAAGATTTTTGAGGAGAAATCAGAATAGACCTAAGAATGAGAGGAAATAAAGATCCAGAAGGAAAAAGGGAAAGGGTAATCTCAGGACCAAAGAGAAATTGTATCGTTGCTCAATCGGGTGGCCCCACCGCAGTTATTAATGAGAGTTTATGTGGAGTTATCCAGGAAGCTCAAAGACACGAAGAAATAGGAGAAATATACGGGGCCAGAAATGGAATTTCGGGTTTGCTTAAAGGGGAATTGATTGATTTAAGAAAGGAAAAGAGCTCAACCATTGATAGCTTAAGAACCGCTCCCGGGGCGGCATTAGGAAGCTGTAGATACCGGTTAAAGTCATGGAGTGAATCTAGTAAGGATTTCCAAAAGGTTATCGATATTTGTAGGAGATACCATCTTCGGTATTTTTTCTACATCGGGGGCAATGATTCTATGGACACCGCCAACAAGGTAGATGAGGCAGCTAAGAAAATGAACTACCAGCTGGAGGTCATTGGAATTCCCAAGACAGTCGATAATGACCTTGTTCTTACCGATCATTGTCCGGGTTTTGGTAGTGGAGCAAAGTATTTAGCGATTTCAGTAATGGAAGCGGGACGTCACCTAGAAAGCCTTTGCAATTCGGAGGTAGTAACCATACTGGAGACCTTAGGAAGAAATACTGGCTGGCTTGCGGGAGCCTGTGCTCTGGCTAAGCAGTCCCAAGAGGATGCTCCCCACTTGATTTATTTTCCAGAAATACCTTTTTCTCTGGATAAGTTTATCAAGGATGTACGCGAGGCCTATCACAAAATTGGTTGGGTCTTTATTGTGGTGAGTGAGGGTCTTCGGGATGAGAAGGGAAATTACCTTTGCGCCAGAAAGGACCGGGTATCTACCGATGCCTTTGGTCATCCTGAGTTGGAGGGGATCTCCAATTACTTGAAGGAAGTGATAGAATCTCGACTCCAGCTAAAGACCAGGACTGTCAAACCAGATGTGTGCCAGCAGAGCGCCATGCATTTTGCCTCCAAAGTCGACAAGGAAGAAGCGTATTTGGTGGGAAGGGAAGCTGTTAGGACGGCACTAGAGGGTAAAAGTGGCTACATGATTACCATAAGGAGGGAAAAAGGAAGGGCATATAAGCGAAGAACTTCCGCAGTTAGGCTCTCTTTAGTCGCTAATATGGAAAAGAGAGTTCCTCGGCGATGGATAAACAATAAGGGAAATTTCGTGACCCGGGAATTTATCGAGTACGTTAGTCCTCTAATTCAAGGAGAAGTCGATATCGCTATTCAGAAGGGGCTTCCTTACTATCCTAGATTAGAGAAAAGGAAAATTGTGGCTAAGAGATGAGGTGGTCGTTTCTGAAGCTACACCAAGTGCGATTACTCAGACCCAATTTATAGTGGTTACCTCAGAGATCTCAAGGAAGGTTTAGGGTTTGGATCGGTTGGATCTAATAGTGGTGGGAAATTTATCCTATGATACCATATCGACTCCCAATGGCTATCGGGAGGCGGCTTTTGGTGGTTCGGTTGCCTATGCCAGTCTTTGTGCCAGTTACCTTGGTGAGCGAGTAGGGGTGGTGGCCAAGGCTGGCAAAGATTACGACCTCAAAGATTTGGATAGACTTGCGTGCCGGAATATCAATATTGAAGGAATAAAGACAACTTCCCTTGGTCTCACCACTAAATTTGAGAACGTGTATGATGAAAAAGAAAGTAGAAAACAGAGACTGTTGGAGGGGGGCGATCCCATATTCCCCGAGGACGTGCCCAACGGGTATCTGAATGCGGGCAAGGTCTGCTTTTTACCGATTTTTCAGGAGCTACCTTACGATACAGTGGAAAAAATTACCAAAAACGGGAAATGTATCTGCTTGGATCCCCAAGGTTATATTAGGTCAACCGACAGGAGCGGAGAAATACTGCTAACTGAGTGGAAAGAAAAAGAGAAGATTCTTAGAAATATAGATATCCTAAGCACAAGTGCTCCGGAATTAAATGTGCTTGCAGGAACAGAGGATGCTTTAACTGCTGCGGAAAGACTTAGCAGTCTCGGTCCAGAAATAGTATTCATTACTAGAGAAGGAGGATCAAAGAGTTCTTTGCTCTATTTTGAGGGGAGATTGGAGGATATCCCGGTTATTCCTCCCCAGATTCTTGTGGACCCCGGAGGGGTAGGTGATGCTTCGGCGGTTGCTTTTCTGGTGGAATATGAAAAAACAGATGATCCTTGGTGGTCAGCTTTTTTTGCCACAGCAGCCTCTTCTTTTGTTATGGAGGCTTACGGAGCGGATAGTTTTGGGAACAGACCACAAATTTTAGCAAGAATAAAGAGTTTCGTTAGCCGTAATAGAGAGTACGGGTATTTATGCAAGGATTTTTTCTAATCTTGTGAGATAGTCAGACTCTGCTTAACCTTGGGATAAAATAAATTTGCCGGATACTAATGGCAACGAAAGTGCTAAAAATAAGGCCAGAGGGAGGTGAAAGGCGAGTAGGCCATTAGCTAGACAGAGGGGAAGCTTTCCGAAAAAAGAGGGAAATGTTAAGTGATCGAGTTTACCTCAAGGGAAGCTTTCAGAGAAAAAGAACTACCCCGAAAAAGAGACCATAGAACCAAAAGGAGAAATTCAATATGTGTAGACGTTTACTGGTATTCAGTTTAATGGCAGCCCTCACTTTTAGTCTGACTGCCACAGGATTTACGGCCAAAAAGACTCTCCACGTATATACAGCTTTTGACGTAGACGAGGCTAAGATATACATAGAAGCATTTGAGAAGTTGCATCCCGACATAGCTGTCAAATGGGTGCGAATGTCCGCAGGAGAGGTCTTGGCCAGGGTAAGGGCCGAGGCAAAGAATCCCCAGGCAAGCATCTGGTTTGCGGGTCCAAGCACTGCCCATATAGCTGCTGCGGCGGATGGTCTACTAGAGCCTTATACCGAGTCACTAGCCTGGCAGTATCTTCCCGCTGAGTTTAAAGACTCCGAGGGGCGTTGGACTGGTTTTTACACCGGATTCATTGGCTTCGCTACCAACAAGGACTTCCTCAAAAAGCACGGTGTGGAGGCTCCCACCTCGTGGTATGACCTTCTCAAACCGGTTTTCAAAAAAGAAATCTCCAAGGCCTATGCCTATACTTCAGGCACCGCTTACACCACCTTGATTTCGCATCTTCAAGCCATGGGTCCCAAAAAACTTGGTTTTGACGAGGAGGATGTGGAATACGTCAAGAAACTGAGCGCCCAGATGCATCACTACACCAAGGCAGGCTCAGCCTGTGTAACCGAAGCAGGACTGGGTGAGGTGGCAGTGGGTATTGCTTTCTCCCATGATATCATGGCCAAGGGTATCGTCAAAGGATATCCGGTGGTAATGACTTTTCCCAAGGAGGGAACAGGTTACGAGGTCGGGGCCGTCTCCTTAATTAAAGGTGGACCTGAACCAAAACTGGCCAAGGTATTCTTTGATTGGCTTATGAGTGCTGAGGCTCAAAGTCTATTTAAGAAATGGAACAGAGTTCCTCTGAACCCGGAAGCAGAGATTGCTGAAGGTCTGGTAACTGCTGTTGAGGTCCCGGTAATCAAAGGTTTCGGTGAACGAATCACCTGGTATGGCGAACACAAAAGCGAAATAGTGGACCGATGGAGAGAAATCACCGGTCGATAATGGAGACTAGGTCTAAACCCAACCGGAGAGGGAAAGTTTTCCCCCTCCGGCCCTCTTAATCTTGGGGTTCTCGAGGAGATCTATTGAAACTCTCTCTTTACTTAAGAGAAAGCAGGAGTGAAATCAGGAGGCTAATTAAGGATCCTATCTTACTTATTACAATTGCTTTCATATCTGGACTTCTCTTCCTTTTCATCGTATTTCCACTAATAAAGGTTTTCCAGTACAGCCTCTGGCCTCAGGGTGAGTTCTCTCCCAAGTATTTCGTGGAATTCTTTCAAAGATCATACAGGTGGCAGCCCCTAATTAACAGCTTGACCGTGGGATCCCTGGTGGCTCTTCTAGGAACTATCATTGGCTTCATCTACGCCTATGGGATTACCCGTACAGACATACCGTTTAAAGGCTTTTTCCGAACCATAGCCATTTTCCCCATTATCTCTCCTCCCTTTCTCATCGCTCTGGCCGCTATTTTTCTTTTTGGAAATCATGGGACTATAACTGAGCTCTTTAATTTAGATTGGGATATATATGGCTTGGACGGGCTGGTTCTGACCGAGACTCTTGCCTACTTTCCCATCGCCTTTATGGTCCTGGAAGGGGTTCTTTCCAAGGTGGATCCAGCTATTGAAGAGGCTGCTCTTGACTTGGGCGCATCCAAACTGAGGACTTTTCTTACTGTAACACTGCCTCTGGCCACTCCAGGATTAGCCTCTGCTCTGCTTTTAGTCTTTATTAGATCCTTAGAAGATTTTGGTAATCCCATAGTAATTCAGGGTGATTTTCCCGTGCTCACCGTGGAGGCTTTTTTGGCCATTACGGGAATGTACAATATGCCCTTAGGGGCAACTCTGGCCATCTTTTTACTGGTGCCAACAATGATAATCTTTGTTGTGCAAAAATATTGGATTTCCCGAAAGTCATACGTAACTGTGACCGGCCGACCATCGGGAGCCGGGCTTCAAAGCACGGAAAAACGCACTAAATACCCCCTAATGGCAGCTATGATGCTCCTAAGTTTATGTGTACTTCTTTTTTATGGAGTGGTCTTCTACGGTTCCTTTACTAGACTATGGGGAGTAGATAACAGCCTAACCCTGGAAAACTACCGGTATGTCTTTGCTGTGGGCGGTCAATACATTAGTAATACTCTCACCATCGCCCTGATAGCAACGCCTATAGGCGGAATATTAGCCATGGTAATAGCCTATTTGGTGGTAAGAAAAAAATTCTTGGG